>NZ_JBEYHT010000003.1:0-177319 GCF_040635425.1 Streptomyces laurentii
CGTGGAGAGGTCGTTCCCGAAGGACGCCGTCTCCGAGGTGAACCGGTCACCGGTGAGCTGCATGCCGTCGCCGGAGTCACCCGCGAAGCGGATGATCACCCGGTCGAGCCGGCGCACTTCCTTCGCGGAGCCGTGCTCGGCCGTCGCCGGGGCGCTGCGCTGCTCCCCGACCAGGGCCTCGCCGGCCTCGCTGCTGACCTGGCTGGTCACTGGACTGGACCTCCCTGGCGGCAAGGGTGATCTCCGCCGGGGTGCCTCGGTGTTCCTCGGCGCTACGGCGGAGAAGGCTCGGGGGGCGACCGGCCTGGGCCGTCCGTCCCGGAGATCAGCCTACGTCCGAGAGGGGGTCCTTCCGGGGACTTCCCGCATCATGGACCTTCTTTTGAGACGTCGGTTATGCGCCATTCGTCCGGAGTGGGGTGGTGCGCCGTACGCGGCCGGAGCGGTACGGGGACCGGCGGCGGCCCGTACCCCGTGAGCGGCCGGCCGTGAGGTGGTCCCGAGCGGCGGCGGGGCGGTGCCGCCGGTCCATCCCAGGTCCGGCGGGGTGTGGGTGACGGGGCGTCAGGGACGTGAGGGGCCGGTGGGAGGGACGGAAGCGGCCGGAAAGCCCCGGGAAACCCGAACTTCCCGGCCGGGATCGCGCGGATTCGGCCGGAAGTGCCGGGCTGTGGCGGGAATCAGCGGATCTCGTCAGGAATTCAAGTACGTCAACACGGCGAGGACCCGGCGGTGATCCCCGTCACTCGGCGACAGTCCCAGCTTCAGGAAGATGTTGCCGATGTGCTTTTCGACCGCGCCGTCGCTCACCACGAGCTGCTTCGCGATGGCCGAATTCGTGCGTCCCTCCGCCATCAGGCCGAGCACCTCGCGCTCGCGCGGGGTCAGCACGGCCAGCACGTCCTGCCGGCGGCTGCGGCCGAGCAGCTGCGCCACGACCTCCGGGTCGAGGGCCGTCCCGCCCCGGGCCACCCGTACGACCGCGTCCACGAAATCGCGGACGTCGGCGACCCGGTCCTTCAGCAGATAGCCGACGCCCGTGCTGGACCCGGCCAGCAGCTCCGTCGCGTACCGCTCCTCCACGTACTGCGAGAACACCAGCACCCCGATCCCCGGGTAGTCCTGGCGCAGCCGCACCGCCGCCCGCACCCCCTCGTCGGTGTGGGTCGGCGGCATCCGCACGTCGGCCACGACGACGTCCGGCAGCTCGGCCCGGTCCGCGAGCGCGGCCACCGTCTTCAGCAGCTCCTCGGCGTCGCCGACCCCCGCGACCACCTCGTGGCCCAGGTCGGTGAGCAGGCGGGTCAGGCCCTCCCGGAGCAGTACCGAGTCCTCGGCGATGACGACCCGCACGCTGTCCGCGCCGCCGTTCGCCGCCGCACCGGCGCCCCCGCCCGTTCCCATCGGCCCCATGTCGTTTCGTCCCCTCAGGTCTTTCCCACTGCGTGCTGAGCGGTGTCCAGCATCGCAGGGGGAGGGACGCGGAGGGGACGGGGGAGGTTCAGGCGGGGGAGTTTCGGACGGGTCCGGCGGGCGCGGCGGAACCGGTGGGGTTCAGCGGCGCCGGTCGTGCTCGGCGGAACCGGTCGGGTTCGGCGGTGCCGGTCGTGCTCGGCCGTACTCAGTCGCGCCAGGGGAGTTCGGCGGTGACCGTGGTCGGGCCGCCCGCCGGCGAGTCGACGGCGAGCACCCCGTCGACCGCGTCCAGCCGCTCCATCAGCCCGGCCAGCCCGCGCTCGCCGGCCGGGACCGCCCCGCCGACCCCGTCGTCCCGGACCTGGAGCATCAGCCGGTCGTCCGTCCGCCACACGTCCACCCAGGCGCGCTTGGCCCGCGCGTGCCGCGAGACGTTCTGGAGCAGCTCGGAGACCGTGAAGTAGGCGAGGCCCTCGATCGCGGCCGCCGGCCGGGCCGGCAGGTCCACGTCCACCGTCACGGGGACGGCGCAGCGGGCGGCC
This sequence comes from Streptomyces laurentii, assembly GCF_040635425.1. Classification (NCBI taxonomy): domain Bacteria; kingdom Bacillati; phylum Actinomycetota; class Actinomycetes; order Kitasatosporales; family Streptomycetaceae; genus Streptomyces; species Streptomyces laurentii. Next base: position 1,959 of record NZ_JBEYHT010000003.1, read on the forward strand.
ACCGCCGACAGGGCCGCGTCGAGTCCGCGGTCGGTGAGGACGGCCGGGTGGATGCCCCGGGCCAGGTCGCGCAGCTCCTGGAGGGCCAGCTTCACCTCGCCGTGCGCCTCGTCGACCATCGCGGCGGCGGTCAGCGGGTCGTCCACGATCCGGTCCTTCGCCAGCCCCAGGTCCATGGCGAGGGAGGTGAGCCGGGCCTGCGCGCCGTCGTGCAGCTCGCGCTCGATGCGGCGCAGGTCGGCGGCGGCGGTGTCGACGACCACGCCCCGGTCCGACTCCAGCTCCGTCACCCGCGAGGCGAGCAGCGACGGGCCGAGCAGCGTCGAGACCATCACCCCGTCGACCGCGACCAGACCCCGCAGCACCCACGGCGAGAGGAAGACGAGGCCGAGACCCACGGCGACGGTCACGCCGACCTCGAACGGGTTGTCGACGTAGACGCCGTGCGTCCCGTCCCCGAAGAGCTGGATGCCGTCCTGCCCCAGGTACACGGGGAACACCCACTTCCACAGCGGGTACGTGACCAGGCTCCACGACACCGACCACAGCGTCACCGTCATGACGAAGGTGAACACCGCCCACGGGAAGTGCAGCAGGCAGTACAGCAGGTGCCGCCACGACGCCCCGCTCTTCAGCGTCGCGACCATCCACGCCATCGGGCTGTTTGTCCGGCCGCGGGCCGGCTCCGGCGCCCGTACGTGCAGATCCAGCAGCGTGCGCGCCCGCGTGCGCTCCAGCACGCCGATGCCCCGGCACGCGGCGAGCCCGGCGGCCAGGACCGGGATGCCGAGGAACGTGACGAGCAGCCCGGCACCGGTGGAGAGGAAGGTGACCGCGAGCACGAAGAAGGCGATGCTCAGCGGGAAGCCGGTCAGGACGTAGCCGACCGCACGCCACGTACGCCCCTCGAACGGGGCGCGGACGCCGGCGGGGAGAGAAGAGGAGACGGCCATCGGGGATCCGTTTCTCGCGCTGCTGGATGGTGACTCCACCATCCCGGTCGGGAGGGGGTCGGGGCCATGAGGCGGGTGGGCGTCTCGGGAGGGGGGTTATCCCCACCCGCGTACGAGGGGCGGGGCGCGCGCGGGCGTACGCCGGATACGCCGAAGTGGAACGGGCGCGGGGACGACGAAACCCCCGCCCGGTGAGGACCGGGCGGGGGCCGCCGAGCACACGAGAAGGCGTCAGGCGCGCGGGCGGTCGCGCCACGGGAGCTCGGCGGTCACCGTCGTCGGCCCGCCCTCCGGCGAGTTCACGGCGAACACCCCGTCGACCGCGTCCAGCCGCTCCGCGAGCCCCGCCATCCCCGTACCGCCGTCCAGCCGCGCCCCGCCGACCCCGTCGTCCCGGACCTGGAGCATCAGCCGGTCGTCCGTCCGCCACACGTCCACCCACGCCTGGCGGGCGCGCGAGTGCTTGGACACGTTCTGGAGCAGCTCCGAGACGGTGAAGTAGGCGATGCCCTCGATCGCGTCGGCCGGCCGGGCCGGCAGGTCCACGTCCACCGTCACGGGGACGGTGCAGCGCGCGGCGATCGCCGAGAGCGCCGCGTCGAGTCCGCGGTCGGTGAGGACGGCCGGGTGGATGCCCCGGGCCAGGTCGCGCAGCTCCTGGAGGGCCAGCTTCACCTCGCCGTGCGCCTCGTCGACCATCACGGCTGCCTTCTCCGGATCGTCGAGCAGCCGCTCCTTCGCGAGCCCGAGCCCCATCGCGAGCGCCACCAGCCGGGCCTGGGCGCCGTCGTGCAGATCCCGCTCGATGCGGCGCAGGTCGGCGGCGGCGGTGTCCACGACCACACCCCGGTCGGACTCCAGCTCCGCGATCCGCCGCTCCAGCTCGTCGGACGGCGACAGCAGCCCGCGCACCATCGACCGGTCGATGTTCGCCATGCCGCGCACCAGGAACGGCAGCAGCGGCCACAGCACGAGCAGCGACACCACCGTCACCGCGAACGTCAGGATGCCCCACGGCAGCCGGACGAACAGATACAGCTGAGTCCGCCACGCCACCGGATCCGCGAGCTGCGCCCACAGCGCCCCGAGCAGACCGCCATGGTGCGGCAGCCGGCTCGGCTCGGCGACCCGCACCCCGAGCAGCCCCCGCGCCCGGGCCCGCTCGGCCCGGCCCAGCACCCGTGCCCCGGAGAGGGCGAGCGCGAGCATCGGCGCCCCGATGATCGTCACGGACAGGCCGGCGCCGACCGAGACCGTCGCGACGGCGTACACGAACCCGACCAGCGCGTACGGGAGATTGCCGAGGAGGTGGGCGACCTCCTTCCAGGTGTGCCGGCCGTACGCGAGGCGCACGGGGGGAGGCGAGGTGTCGGTGTGCTCGGTCATAAGACCCAAGCTTGCCTGCCGCGCGAGCCGTCCTGCCATGGGGGAGGTGGGCGGGAGCGAAGGGGGGCTATCCCCACCAGAACCCCTAGACTCAGCGTCCGTAGAAAAAAGGGCAGACACCGAGATCGAGGGGTGGACGCGGACGTGTCAGGACCGACCGTCGTCGCGGCGGGCTACTTTCAGACGTACTCCGTCGTCGGGTTGCTGGCGGTGGTCGGCGTGCTCTTCGTCGCGATCGCGTTCGGCGCGAACCGTCTGCTGCGGCCCGTCGTACCGACCCCCGAGAAACTCCTCACCTACGAGTGCGGAGTCGACCCGGTGGGGGAGGGGTGGGCCCACACGCAGGTCCGCTACTACGTCTACGCCTTCCTCTACGTGATCTTCGCCGTCGACTCGATCTTCCTCTTCCCGTGGGCGACGGTCTTCGCCGCGCCCGGATACGGGGCGACGACCCTGGTGGAGATGTTCGTGTTCCTCGGCTTCCTCGCCGTCGGACTGCTCTACGCGTACAAGAAGGGCGTCCTGGCATGGACGTGACCCCCACTCCGGAGACGACCCCGATCGAAGGGGCGGCCCCGGCCTCCGCGCCGGTCCCGCTGCCGGAGCCGAAGCTCGGGGCGCTGGCCCGTCTCGCCCCCGAGCCGATGAAGGTGGTCCTGAACTGGGGCCGCCGCTACAGCCTCTGGGTCTTCAACTTCGGCCTCGCCTGCTGCGCCATCGAGTTCATCGCCGCCTCGATGGCCCGTCACGACTTCATCCGCCTCGGCGTGATCCCCTTCGCGCCGGGCCCGCGCCAGGCCGACCTGATGATCGTCTCCGGCACGGTGACGGACAAGATGGCGCCGGCGGTGAAGCGGCTGTACGAGCAGATGCCCGAGCCGAAGTACGTCATCTCCTTCGGCGCCTGCTCGAACTGCGGCGGCCCGTACTGGGACTCGTACTCCGTCACGAAGGGCGTCGACCAGATCATCCCGGTCGACGTGTACGTGCCGGGCTGCCCGCCGCGGCCCGAGGCGCTGCTCCAGGGCATCCTCAAACTCCAGGAGAAGATCGCGCGGGAGAACCTCGGCGCGCGGTACGGCGCGGGCGGCGGCGCGTCCGTCACCCAGCTGACCAGCCCCCGGGTGGACCCGCCGGTGCCGGGCGGCACCCCGCCGACGCCGGGAGGCAGCGCGTGAACGGCTACGACGAGAACGCCTTCGACGCCCTGCCGGACTCGGTCACCGAGCTCTTCGGCGAGGAGGCCGCGGCCCAGCGCGGGTACGACCTGCTGACCGTCGACGTGCCGACCGGCTCGTGGATCGCCGCCCTGGAGATCGCCCGCGACAAGCTCGGCCTCACCTTCTTCGACTGGCTGAGCGCCGTCGACGAACCGGGCGCGGGCTTCCGCGTCTGCGCGCACGTCGCCTCGGTCGGACCGGGCGGCGTCCGGCGCCTGCTGCTGCGGACGACGGTGCCGCACGAGGCGGCGTCGCTGCCGTCGGCCGTCGAGGTCTACGCGGGCGCGGCCTGGCACGAGCGCGAGACGTACGAGATGTTCGGGGTGACCTTCACCGATCACCCGCACCTGGTCCACCTGCTCCTTCCGGAGACCTTCGAGGGCCATCCGCTGCGCAAGGGCTTCGTCCTCGCGGCGCGCGTCGCCAAGGCGTGGCCCGGCGCGAAGGAGCCCGGCGAGTCCCACGACCCGAACGCCCCGAAGCGCCGTCAGATGCTGCCGCCGGGCGTGCCCGACCCCAACGAATGGGGTCCGCTGAAGGGCCAGCTCCCGCCCGCCCCGGCCCGCGCGGCGCGCGGCGCGGGTGCGGGGGCCGGTGCCGCCGGTGAACGGCCGGTGCGGCGTACGCGTACGGCCGGCGCCGGGTCGGCGAGCCAGCAGGGCGAGGGGGAGACCCCGGCCGTGGCCCCGCGGCGCGCGCGGAGCGCGAGCGAGGGCTCGGCGAGCCAGCAGGGTACGGAGACCCCCGCGGCGGGTCCGCGCCGGGCGCGCAGCGCGAGCGGCGGTTCGGCGAGCCAGCGGCCGGAACCGTCCGAGCCGACCACTGCCGTCGAGCCGCCGGCGCCTCCGGCCGGTCCGCGCCGGAACCGGAGCGCGGGCGGCGGGTCCGCCAGTCAGCGCGAGGGCGGGACCGTCGACGAGGGGGCACCGCAACCGGAGCCCGGACCCCGTACCCGTAGCGCGGACGCCCCCTGGCACCACGCCCGCCCGGCGTTCGACGAGGGCGCCGAGGCCCCCGAGAAGGCGCCCGGGAAGGCCGCCGAGCCGGACAGCGAAACCCCGCCCGAGACCCCGTCCGAGACTCCGCCCGAGACCCCGCCCGAGACCCCGCCCACCCCCGACACCGAATCCGACGGAGGCGATCCCGCGTGACCGACGTACTCGACGTCGTCCTCCGCCTGCTCGCCGTCTTCGTCGCGTTCCTCGTCCTGCCGCTCGTCGTCGGACAGACGGAACACAAGGTGATGGCCCACATGCAGGGCCGGCTCGGCCCCATGTACGCGGGCGGGTTCCACGGCTGGGCGCAGCTCGTCGCGGACGGGGTGAAGTTCGCGCAGAAGGAGGACATCGTCCCGGCCGACGCCGACCGGCGGGTGTTCCAGCTCGCGCCGGCCGTCGCCCTCCTCCCGTACCTCCTCGTCCTCCTCGCGATCCCGATCGGCCCCGGCGACGGCGCGGTCGGGGCGGTGATCGACGCGGGGATCTTCTTCGTGCTCGCGGTCATGGGCGTCGGTGTGCTCGGCAGCCTGATGGCCGGCTGGGCGTCGGCGAACAAGTACTCGCTGCTCGGCGCGCTCCGTACCGCCGCGCAGCTGCTCGCGTACGAACTGCCCATGCTCCTCGCCGCCGCGTCCGTCGCGATGGCGGCCGGGACGCTCTCGCTGCCCGGCATCCTCGACTCGTTCGAGTGGTGGTGGGTGCCCTGGCAGATCGTCGGCGCGCTCGTCTTCTTCGTCGCCGGGCTCGCCGAGCTGCAGCGCCCGCCGTTCGACATGCCGATCGCCGACTCGGAGATCATCTTCGGCGCGTACACCGAGTACACCGGGCTGCGCTTCGCGCTGTTCCTGCTCGCCGAGTACGCCGGCATCGTCGTCCTGTGCGGCCTGACCACCGTCCTCTTCCTCGGCGGCTGGCACGGCCCGTTCGGCGCCGACGGCCTCGGCTGGCTGTGGACCCTGCTCAAGACCGCCGTCCTGGCGTTCGTCGTGATCTGGCTGCGGGTCTCGTACCCCCGGCTGCGCGAGGACCAGCTCCAGAAGCTCGCCTGGACGACCCTCGTCCCGCTCGCGCTCGCGCAGATCGCGCTCACCGGCATCGTGAAGGTGGCGATCAGCTGATGGCACCCGTGTTCGGATCCGGTCTGGCCAAGGGCCTCGCCGTCACCCTGCGCACCATGACGCGCAGGAGCGTCACCCTGCAGTACCCGGAGGCGCAGCCCGAGCTGCCGCCCCGCACGCGCGGGGTGATCGCGCTGTTCGAGGAGAACTGCACGGTCTGCATGCTGTGCGCCCGCGAGTGCCCCGACTGGTGCATCTACATCGACTCCCACAAGGAGACCGTGCCGCCGGCCGCCCCCGGCGGGCGCGAGCGCAGCCGCAACGTCCTCGACCGCTTCGCGATCGACTTCTCGCTCTGCATGTACTGCGGTATCTGCGTCGAGGTGTGCCCGTTCGACGCGCTGTTCTGGTCGCCCGAGTTCGAGTACGCGGAGACCGACATCCAGGAACTGACGCACGAGCGCGACAAGCTGCGCGAGTGGATGTGGACCGTCCCGGAGCCGCCCGCGCTCGACCCGCGCGCGGAGGAGCCGAAGGAGATCGCCGCGGCGCGCAAGGCCGCCGACAAGGCGGCGGCCCAGGCCCATGCGGCAGCCGAGGCCGAGGCAGCCGCCCAGGCCGAGGCCGCTCGGCGCGAGGAGGAGGGACAGTGATCCTGGCCCGGACCCTCGCCGCTTCGGCCACCGCCCACGGCTTCCTTTCCCCCACCGGCGTCGAGGCCGTCTTCCTCCTCGTCGGCCTCGTCACCCTCGGCGCGGCCCTCGTCGCCGTCACCACCAAGCAGCTCGTGCACGCCGCGCTCTGGCTGGTCGTGGCGCTCGGCGGGCTCGCCGTCGAGTACCTGCTGCTGACCGCCGAGTTCATCGCCTGGGTGCAGGTGCTGATCTACGTCGGTTCGGTCGTCGTCCTCCTCCTCTTCGGGCTCATGCTCACCCGGGCCCCCGTCGGCCGCTCCCCGGACGCCGACTCGGGCAACCGGCCCGTCGCCGCCGCCGTGGCACTGGCCGCCGCGGCGGCGCTGGTGTGGGTGGTCGTGGACGCGTTCCGTACGACGTGGATCGGCCTCGACGGACCCGCGCAGGGCTCCGCCGAGGTGTCGGGCCGGTTCCTCTTCCGGCACTGGGTGCTGCCCTTCGAGGCGCTGTCCGTGCTGCTGCTCGCCGCGCTCGTCGGGGCGATCGTCCTGTCCCGGAAGAAGTCTCCCGAAGACGACACCGACACCGAGGCCCCTGAGGAAACCGAGGACACCGACGAATCCGGCGAAGCCGCCGAGGAGACCCGCTGATGCATCTCGTCTACCCGGCCGTCCTCGCCGCCCTCCTCTTCTCCATCGGCCTGTACGGCGTCCTCGCCCGCCGCAACGCGATCCTCGTCCTGATGTCCGTCGAGCTCATGCTCAACGCGGTCAACCTCAACCTGGTCGCCTTCGACGTCTGGCTCCGCGACACCCTGCACGCCGGCCAGGCGCTCACCCTCTTCGTCATCGCCATCGCCGCCGCCGAGATCGGCATCGGCCTCGCGATCGTCCTGATGGTCTACCGCAACCGCGGCACCGCGGACGTCGACCGGCTCCGCGACACCGCCGAGCGCCCCACCCCCGCGACGGGCTCCCCGTCCGCCGACCCGTCGTCCGCCGACCCGTCGTCCACCGGCGAGAAGGCCGAGGCCACCGCGTGACCACCACCACCCTCGCCGTCCTCGTCCCCCTCCTGCCCTTCCTGGGCTCGGCCGCCGGCCTGCTCCTCGGCCGTACCGCCCCCGGCTTCGTCCGCCCCCTGGCCGTCCTGCCGGCCCTGGCCGCCGCCGTGCTCGCCGTCCTGGTCGCCGTACGGCAGGGCGGCGGTGCGGCGATCGACGCCGCGACCCGGCTCACCCCGACCGGCTCGGTCCCGATCGATCTGGCCCTGCACATCGACGGCTTCGCCGCGCTCGTCGCCGTCCTGGTCGGCGTCGTCGCCACCTGCGTGCAGATCTACTCGACCGGCTACCTCCGGCACGACCCGCGCTACCCCTCGTACGCCGCGCTCGTCTCCCTCTTCACCTCCGCGATGCTGCTCGTCGTCTACTCCGGCGACCTGATGGTGCTGCTCGTCGGCTGGGAGATCATGGGCATCTGCTCGTACTTCCTCGTGGGGCACTACTGGGAGACCCCCGAGGCCCGCGCGGCCTCCCTGAAGGCCTTCCTCGTCACCAAGCTCGGCGACGTGCCGTTCCTGATCGGGCTGTTCGCGCTCGCCGCCGACGCGGGCACCTTCCGGATCACCGGGGTGCTCGGCGCCGTCGCGAGCGGCGGCCTCGACCACCCGACCCTGGTGGCGCTGCTGCTCCTCGCGGGCGTGGCCGGCAAGTCCGCGCAGTTCCCGCTGCACACCTGGCTGCCCGACGCGATGGCCGGCCCGACCCCCGTCTCCGCGCTCATCCACGCGGCCACCATGGTCGCCGCCGGCATCTACTTCACCGCCCGTCTGCTGCCGGTCTTCGCCGCCTCCGCCGCCGCGCTGACCGTGCTCGCCGTGATGGCCGCGCTCACCATGACCGGCTCGGCGCTCGCCGCGCTCGCGCAGGACGACATCAAGCGGGTCCTCGCCTACTCGACGATCGGCCAGCTCGGCTACATGGCCGGCGCCCTCGCCGTCGGCGACCGGGCCGCCGCCGTCTTCCACCTCCTCACGCACGGCGCCTTCAAGGCGCTGCTGTTCCTCGCCGCCGGTACGGTCATCCACGCCGCCGGCACCAACTCGCTCACCGCCATGTCCCGGATGAGCGGACTGACCCGGCGCGTCCCGGACGCGTACTGGACGATGACCATCGGCCTGCTCGCGCTCGCCGCGATCCCGCCGTTCGCCGGCTTCTTCTCCAAGGAAGCCGTCCTCGTCGCCGCCGAGCACACCGCCACCTCGGGCGGGGCGGGCGGCGCGCCCGCCGTGGCCGGCTGGATCGTGCTCGTCGCCGGACTCCTGACGGCCCTGCTCACCGCCGCGTACGCGATCCGGCTGTGGCTGCTCGCCTTCCGCGGGCGCGGCACCGAGGCCCCCGACCACGGGCGCCAGCCGGTCGCCATGACCACCGTCCTGTGGGTGCTGGCCGTGCCGTCGCTCGCCCTCGGGCTCGCCGCGCCCCGGCTCGGCGACTGGTTCGGCGGACCCTCGCTCATGCCGACGCTCACCACGGCCGTCCTCGGCACCGGCCTCGCCGTCGTCGGCGCCGCCGTCACGTACGCGACCTGGCACGCGCTCGTCACCAAGGCGGCCCGGGCGGCCGGGACCGCCCGGGCGACCGCGGCGGCACAGGCCCGTACCGCCCCGTCCGCCCCGCCCGTCCCGCACGTGCCCCACCCCGACGCCGACGCCGGCCAGGTCGAGGCGGAGGCCCTGGACCTGCCGCACCCGGCCCCCGACCACGACCCGGACCCCGGCCGCACCCTGCTCGGCCCGCTGTACCGGCCCGCCGTCGACGGCTTCCGCCTCGACGCCGCCTACCGGACGCTGTTCGTCCGCCCCGTCCTCGCCGCCGCCACGCTGGTCCGCTTCCTGGACCGCGAGGTCGTCGAGACGTACGTGAGCGGCGCGGGCAGCGGAGCCAAGGGCCTCGGGTGGCTCGTCCGCCGCGCCCAGACCGGCAACGTCCAGACCTACCTCGGCGCCCTGCTCGCCGGCTCCGTCGTCCTGGCGATCGTCGCCGTCGCCCTCGCCAACGCCGCCGCCGGAGCGTGACCCGTGATCGATATCAGCGAACCCGTGATGCAGATCCTTCTGGCACTGATCGTCGCCGGCCCGTTCCTCGGCGCCGTGGCCGCTCTCCTGCCCGCCCCGCCCGGACTGAAGGGCCGCTCACCCGAGCAGGCCGTGCTGCGCCACGGCGTCACCGTCACCGGCGTGATCCTGCTGGCCGCGATCGTCCTCGCCCTCGGCTTCGACCACGACCGCCCCCAGGCGATGCAGGCCACCACCGACGTCACCTGGATCAAGGCACTCGACGTACGGATCCACCTCGGCGTCGACGGCATCTCCCTCCCCCTCCTGCTCCTGACCGCGCTGCTGACCTTCCTCTGCGCGCTCTACTCGTACTTCAAGCCCCCGGCCGGCCCGTCCCCCCGGGCCTTCGTCGCCCTGCTCCTCGTCCTCGAATCCGGCACCCTCGCGACCTTCGCGGTCCTCGACCTCGTGCTGTTCTTCCTGGCCTTCGAGACGGTCCTCGTCCCGATGTACTTCCTCATCGCCCGCTGGGGCGGCGAGAACCGCCGGGCCGCCGCCCTGAAGTTCGTCCTCTACACGGTGCTCGGCTCCGTCGTCATGCTGCTCGGGCTGCTCCTCGTGGGCCTGAAGGCGGGCACGTTCGACATGGTGGCACTCGCCACCGACAACGGCCGCGGACTGACCACGTCGGTGCAGGTCATCGCCGTTCTCGCGATCGGTCTCGGGCTCGCCGTGAAGACCCCGATGTGGCCGCTGCACAGCTGGCTCCCGGACGCCCACACCGCCGCCCCGACCGTCGGCTCCGTCCTCCTCGCCGGCGTGCTCCTGAAGATGGGCACGTACGGGTTCGTGCGCATCGCGCTGCCCGTCACGCCCGACGGCATGCGCACCTTCGCCCCGTACCTCGCCGCCTTCGCGGTCGCGGGGATCATCTACGGATCCCTCGCCTGCCTCTCCCTGGTGAAGCCCGGCAACAAGGGCGACCTCAAGCGGCTCATCGCGTACAGCTCCGTCGGCCACATGGGCTTCGTGCTCCTCGGCATCGCCACCATGACGCCCACCGGCGTCAACGGCGCGCTGTTCGCGAACATCGCCCACGGCCTCATCACCGGCCTGCTCTTCTTCCTCGTCGGCGCCGTGAAGGACCGCTACGGCACCGCCGACCTCGACACCCTCGCCGGGGCCACCGGCGCCGCCCTCTACGGCCGCGCCCCCCGCCTCGGCGCGCTCGTCGCGTTCGCCGCCGTCGCCTCCCTCGGCCTGCCCGGCCTCGCCGGGTTCTGGGGCGAGATGCTCGCCCTGTTCGGCGCGTTCGACCCGGCCGCCGGACTCAGCCGCCCCGCCTTCCTCACCTGCATGGCGGTCGGCGCCTTCGGCACCCTGCTCACCGCCGCGTACCTGCTCCTCGTCGTCCGCCGGGTGTGCATGGGCGGCCCCCGGCCCGCCGGGGAGAGCGCGCTCGCCGACGTCCAGGGGTACGAGTTCGCCGCCTGGACCCCCCTCGCCGCCCTCACCGTCCTCGCCGGACTGTGGCCCGCCGTCCTCCTCGGCCTCACCGACCCGGCCGTCCAGCAGCTCCTCGCGGGAGGAAAGCCGTGATCCTCAACGTGACCGCCGCGCCGGCCACGGGCCCCCTGGCCGCGGGCGCCCCCAGCCTCGTCCAGACCGTGGACTGGGCGGCCATCGCGCCGCCCCTGCTCACCGTCGTGGTCGCCGTCGCGATCCTCGTCGCCGACCTCTTCCTCCCGGCCGGCCGCAAACACCTCCTCGGCTGGACCGCGACCGCCGGCCTGGCCGCCGCGCTCGCGCTCCTCCTGCCGCTGCGCGCCGGGGACCGGCAGACCTTCTGCCTCACCGACGCCGCCGCGGCCGCCGCCGGCACCCACGCGCGCGCGTGCAGCTACACCGCCGACACCTTCACCCTGGTCATCCAGTTCCTGGTGCTGGCCGGCGCGCTCGTCACCGCGCTGCTCTCGCACGCCGACACCCGCCGGGGCAAGCTGCCGGCCGGCGAGTACTGGTTCCTGCTGCTCTCGTCCGCCGCCGGCGCCGCCCTGCTGCCCGCCTCCCGCGACCTGGCCACCCTCGTCGTCGCCCTCGAAGTCGCCTCGCTGCCCGCCTTCGCGCTCGTCGGCATGCGCCGCGGCGACCGGATGTCCAGCGAGTCCGCGCTCAAGTTCTTCCTGTCCTCGGTCACCGCCACCGCCGTGACCCTGCTCGGCGCGAGCTTCGTGTACGCCGCCACCGGCACCCTCCACCTCACCGAGATCGCCCAGCGCCTCGACGACGTGCCCGGCCAGCTGCACATTCTCGCCCAGGCCGGCGTCGTCCTCACGCTCGTCGGCTTCGCCTTCAAGACGGCGGTCGTGCCCTTCCACTTCTGGGTGCCGGACACCTACGTCGGCGCCCCGCTGCCCGTCGCCGCCTACCTCTCCGTCGTCGGCAAGGCCGTCGGCTTCACCGGCCTCATCCTGGTGACCGTCGTCGCCTTCCCCTCGTACGCGCACGTATGGGGGCCCGCGCTGGCCGTCCTCGCCGCGCTCACCATGACCGTCGGCAACCTCGCCGCCCTGCGCCAGGACCCCACGCGCGCGAGGAGCGCGGTCCGGCTGCTCGCCTGGTCCTCCGTCGGCCAGGCCGGCTACCTCCTGGTGCCGATCGCCGCCGCCGCGTACTCCAGCGACGACCAGATCGGCGCGACCGTCGCCTACGCCCTGATGTACGCGGCCGTGAACCTCGGCGCCTTCGCCGTGACCGTCCTGGTGGCCCGCAGCCATCCCGAGAACCGGATCACCGACTACCGCGGCCTGTACGCGGCCCGTCCGGCCGCCGCCCTCGCCCTCGGTTTCTTCCTGCTCAACCTGGCCGGTCTGCCCCCGGGTATCATCGGCCTCTTCGCCAAGGTGACCGTCTTCTCGGCGGCCGTCGACGCCGGCCTCGGCTGGCTGGCCGTGATCATGGGCGTCAACGTCGTGATCGCCCTCGCCTACTACCTGCGGTGGACGGCCCTGCTCTTCCGGACCCCGGAAGGCGAGCCCGCACCGGTCCCGGTGGTGGCGCGCCGCGGGGTCCCCGCCCCGATCACCCTGGCTCTCGCGCTGACCGCCGTCGCGGGCGTCGTGCTGTCGGGATACCCGCAGTTCGCCCTCCGCTTCGCGGCGATCGGCCTGTTCTGACCCTCCCCCCCCACCTCGTACCCCCACGCACTTCATCTCAAGGAGCGACCCCGTGCTGACCGGCTTCAAGGACTTCATCCTCCGTGGCAACGTCGTGTCGATGGCCATCGGTCTGGCCGTCGGATCGGCGTTCACCGCCGTCGTCACCGGCTTCAGCAAGGCGTTCATCACCCCGCTCATCGGTCTGGCCACCGGCTCCGTCGGCGACTTCAGCGAGGCCAGCTTCACCGTCGGCGAGACCGTCTTCCCGTACGGCCTGGCCATCGCCGCCACCATCGCCTTCGCCGTCACCGCCGCCGTCCTCTACTTCCTCTTCGTCGTCCCCATGGCGAAGATCCAGGCGAAGTTCGCCAAGGAGGAGGCGGCCGACCCGAAGGCGGAGAAGCGCGACTGCCCGCGCTGCTTCACCGAGATCCCGGCCATCGCCTCCCGCTGCGGCCACTGCACGAGCGAGGTCGAGCCGGTCGCCGCCGCGCTGGCGAAGGCGGGCCTGGAGAAGATCGCGGTCCCGGCGGCCCGCTGACCTTCGGCCGTACGGAGACCCTCGCTTCGTACGGCGGCGGCACCCCAGGCCGTACGGCGGTCGCCTCCCGTGCCCCGTACGGCTCCCGCCGCCTCACCCGTACGGACCGTACGGCGTTCGCGGGCGCCGGGGAACCCGGGCTCTCCGCCTGGCGTTGACCAGGAGAGAAGGGTCCACTGGAGAGTGGATCCAGGATTCACCGAACAAGGGTTCCCCTGCCGCACCACTTGGAGGGCGTACCGTGCACCGCCGGCACAACGGGCTGAGGACAGCGGTCCTCCTCGGAGGGCTCTCCGCCCTCATCATCCTCATCGGCAGCTTCTTCGGGCGTACGGGACTGATCGTCGCGCTCGTCGTCGCTCTCGGCACCAACGCGTACGCGTACTGGAACAGCGACAAGCTGGCCCTGCGCGCGATGCGCGCCCGCCCCGTGAGCGAGTTCGAGGCCCCCGCGCTCTACCGGATGGTCCGTGAGCTCTCCACCCAGGCCCGCCAGCCCATGCCCCGGCTCTACATCTCGCCCACCCAGGCGCCCAACGCCTTCGCCACCGGCCGCAACCCGCGCAACGCGGCCGTGTGCTGCACCGAGGGCATCCTCGCGATCCTCGACGAGCGCGAGCTGCGCGGCGTCCTCGGTCACGAGCTGAGCCACGTCTACAACCGGGACATCCTGATCTCGTCGGTCGCGGGCGCGCTCGCCTCGGTGATCATGTTCCTGGTGAACTTCGCCTGGCTGATCCCGGTCGGCCGCTCCAGCGACGACGAGGGCCCCGGACTGCTCGGCATGCTGCTGATCATGATCCTCGGCCCGGTCGCCGCCTCCGTCATCCAGCTCGCGATCTCCCGCTCCCGGGAGTACGAGGCGGACGCCTCCGGCGCCCAGCTCACCGGCGACCCGCTCGCCCTCGCCAGCGCGCTGCGCAAGCTGGAGGCGGGCACCAAGCAGCTGCCGCTGCCGCCCGAGCCGCGGATCGAGACGGCGAGCCACATGATGATCGCCAACCCCTTCCGGCCGGGACAGGGGCTGTCGAAGATGTTCTCCACCCACCCGCCGATGGCCGAGCGCATCGCCCGGCTCGAACAGATGGCAGGTCGACGCCCGTGAAAACGATCCTGAACGTTATCTGGCTGATCCTCTGCGGATTCTGGATGTTCCTCGGCTACATGCTGGCCGGTCTCGTGCTCTGCGTCACGATCATCGGCATCCCCTTCGGCCTCGCCGCCTTCCGCATCGGCGTCTACGCCCTGTGGCCCTTCGGCCGCATGGTCGTCGACCGCCGCGACGCGGGCGCGCCGTCCTGCGTGGGCAACGTGCTGTGGGTGATCCTCGCCGGCTGGTGGCTGGCCCTCGGCCACATCACCACCGGCATCGCGCTGTGCCTGACGATCATCGGCATCCCGCTGGGCATCGCGAACTTCAAGATGATCCCGGTCTCCCTGCTGCCGCTGGGCAAGGAGATCGTCCCCACCGACCAGCCCTTCGGCGGTTACAGCCACCAGGCCCGTTACTAGGGCCTGTCTTCATGGAGCAGCCGCGGTACGCGTTGGTCGCCGCCGAGGGGGCGCGGGTCGTCGCGTTCTGCGCGGACGTGACCGGCCTCTACGCCGAGCCCGCCGCGCCGCCCCGGGTCGTGTACGAGCTGCGCGGCTGCGAGCCGCGCGGCGACCTGGCCCGGGCGGTCGCCGAGGCCGTGGTGGAGGGCGCCGCGCCGTTCGGCGCCCTTCGTGTCCGTACGGTGGACGGGGAGCTTCGGAGCTTCGACGGCGTACGGGTACGCGGCGCGCGCGGTGACGTCGTCACGATCGAGGCGAACGGCATCCCGCTGTTCGCGGGCGTCGGCGGCGACGCCGTGCCCTGCGGCAACGTGGTCCGCGTCTCGCCGCCCGAGCCGGAGGAGCGCACCCACACCGAGGTGACGTTCACCGGCTGTTCCCCGCGCGGGGCGCTGCGCGACGCGCTCGCCGCCGGGGCGGAGGAGTTCGGCCCGGTCCGCTACCAGGTCCTCTGGCGGACGGGCGGTGTGCGGCACTACGGCGAGACGGTCCGCGTCACCGGCTGGGGCCGCTCCGCCACCCACCACAGCCTGGTCGACATCAGCGTCGCCGTTCCGCGCGCCGGGCTGATACCGCCGGGGCGGCGCGCCGTCTGGGACGTGTTCGACGGACCGGGCATGCCCGCCGAGCCCGGCATCTGGCGCCGCTTCACCGGAGCGGCCCGCGAGGAGTGGCGCAACCAGGCCGAAGGCCGCTCGTACGACCTGCCCGAACCCGCCCCCGGCGCCACGTACGAGATCGACGGGCGGGACGTCACCGACCTCGACGGCTTCGTCTGCGCCGTGACGGAGGCCGTCCACGGCCCCGGCCGGGCCTTTCCCTTCAGCGACCCCCGCGCGCTCGGCGCGGAGTTCTCCGGCCGCACCCTCGTCTGGCGCCACGCCGACATCGCCCGGGCCTGCCTGGGCGTCACCCCGCTCCTCGGCCCGTCCCGCCCGGCCACCTTCCAGGAGCTGGTGGACGGCCTCAGAGCCGGAGGGACCCGGGTCGTCCTCGCCTGATCGCGTACGCCACCACGCCGACCGCCAGCACCCCGGTCCCGGCGAGCACGGAGGCGGGCGGCAGCGCGAACGCGAGCGCCGCGCAGCCGGCCAGGCCGAGGACGGCGAGCGGCCGGTCGCGCCGGGTCAGGGTCCAGGCGGAGGCGTTGGCGATCCCGTAGTAGACGAGCACGCCGAACGACGAGAAGCCGATCGCGCCCCGTACGTCCACCGTCGCCGCCAGCACGGCCACCACCGCGCCGACGGCGAGCTCCGCGCGGTGCGGCACCTGGAAACGGGGGTGGACGGCGGCCAGCGGGGCCGGCATATGCCCGTCCCGGGCCATGGCGAGCGTGGTCCGCGACACCCCGAGGATCAGCGAGAGCAGCGACCCGAGCGCCCCGACGGCCGCGCCGACCGTCACGAACGGCACCAGCCAGGACGCGCCCGCCGCCCGCGCCGCGTCCGCGAGCGGCGCGCCGGAGCCGGCCAGGGCCGCCGGGCCGAGAACGGCGAGCACGGTCACGGCGACCGCCGCGTACACGACGAGCGTGATCCCGAGCGCGATCGGCACCGCCCTCGGAATGGTCCGCTCCGGATCGCGTACCTCCTCGCCGAGCGTGGTGATCCGCGCGTACCCGGCGAACGCGAAGAACAGCAGGCCGGCCGCCTGGAGCACCCCGCCCGCCGGAATGTCCCCGGCCAGCGCGAGCCGTTCCACCCGGCCCGCCCCGGCGGCGGCCACCACGACCGCGGCGAGAACGGCCAGAACCACCGCCACGATCACCCGCGTCAGCCACGCCGACTTCCGCACACCCCCGTAATTGACGGCGGTCAGCGCCACGACGGCCGCCACGGCCACCTCGTGCGCGTACGCGGGCCACACGTACGACCCGACCGTCAGCGCCATCGCCGCACAGGACGCCGTCTTCCCGACGACGAAGGCCCAGCCCGCCAGATAGCCCCAGAAGGGGCCGAGCCGCTCCCGCCCGTAGACGTACGTGCCGCCCGAGGCCGGATAGCGGGCCGCGAGCCGCGCCGAGGCCATGGCGTTGCAGTACGCCACGACGGCGGCGATCCCCAGCGCCGGCAGCAGCCCCGGTCCGGCCGCGCGGGCGGCGGGGGCGAGCGCCACGAAGATTCCGGCGCCGAGCATCGAGCCGAGCCCGATGACGACGGCGTCGAACACCCCGAGGGTGCGGCGCAGATCCTGTGTCATGCGCCGCACCCTATGCGGGCGGGCAACCGTCCCGGCGGCCCAGGGCGTCTTACCGGACATGAGCATCATCGGATGGATCGTCCTCGGCCTGCTGGCCGGCCTCATCGCCAAGGTCCTGCTCCCCGGCCGCGACCCGGGCGGCGTCCTCGGCACGACCCTCATCGGCGTCGTCGGCGCGTTCCTCGGCGGCTGGCTGTCGGCCCGCTTCCTGGACCGCCCGATCACCCGCGACTTCTTCGACACCGCGACCTGGCTCTCGGCGATCGGCGGCTCGCTGGTGCTGCTGATCGGCTACCGCCTCCTGTTCGGCAACTCGCGCGAACGCTGAGCCCGCGGGACGGGAGACGACGCACCCGGATGTCGTCCGGCACCCGCTGGGCCGCTGAGCCCCGGCGCCGGGCCGTTCGGGCCCGCGCTCAGAGCCCCGTCTCGCGCAGGGTGATGTTCAGCCGCCCGCGCAGTCCCAGCGCGGGCTCGGCCGTCCCCGCGTACACCTTCGGCACGCCGTGGAACGCGAACCGCGACGGGCCGCCGAACACGAACAGGTCCCCGGACGCCAGCTCCACGTCCGTCCACGGCCGGCCGCGGTCCTCGGTGTTCCCGAGCCGGAACACGCACGTGTCACCCAGGCTCACCGACACCACCGGAGCGGGTGAACGCTCTTCCCTGTCCTGGTGCATCCCCATCCGCGCGCCGTCGCCGTAGAAGTTGACGAGCCCGGTGTCGGGCGCGTACCCGCGGTGCCGGCCGTACACCTCCACCAGCGCGGCCCGCCCCAACTCGACGAGCCAGTCCGGCAGTTCGACGGCGACCCCGTCCAGGTAGCGGTACGGAACCCAGCGCCGTCCGAGATGCAGCGAGCGCACCGACATCACCCCGCCGCCCGGCAGGACCGTCGACTCGTACGCCACCGGTCCCCGCCCGAACTCCCGGCAGGCCTCGACCAGTTCACGCTGCCGCTCCAGCGGCAGCCACCCGGGCACGTGCACCGCCCCGGGCGCGGGCTCGGACCGCTCGCGCGGAAACAGCCCTTCAGGCACCGCCGTCGCTCTCCAGCTCCAGCAGCGCCCGCTTGCGCGGCAGCCCGGCCGCGTAGCCCCGCAGGCTCCCGTCCGCGCCGATCACCCGGTGACACGGCCGCACCACGAGCAGCGGATTGCGCCCGATCGCGGTGCCCACGGCCCGTACCCCGGCGCCGGACGCCCCGACCCGGCCGGCGATCTCCCCGTACGAGACGGTCGTCCCGTACGGGATCTCCTCCAGCGCCCGCCACACACGCCGCTGGAACTCCGTCCCGTACGTCTCGTCGTACGGGATGTCGAAGCCGTCCCGCTCGCCGGCGAAGTACGCGCCGAGCTGCCCGGCGATCTCCTCGAACGCCGCGTCCGCCCGGACCCAGCCCTCCTCGACCTCGGCGCCGCCCTTCTGCCCCTCCAGCGACAGCGACCGCAGCGCGACCCGCCCGTCACCGCCGGCCCGCCCCACCAGGAGCATCGCGCCGAGCGGCCCGTCGATGCGGGTGTACAGCATCCCGTTCGTCCTCATGCCCTCCAGTGTGCGGCCCCGCCCCCACCCCCGGCTGGCGCTTTTCGGACACCACCCTCGCGGGTGCTGCGCGCCACGGGGGCAGGGGCGGGGCCGCTCGACCCTCTGACCTGCGTCAACGTAAGGAACTCACTGGGGCCCGGTCAGGTTGTCGGGGGTGTGGGACGGACCCGGCGCGACGGGTAGCGCGGATTCAGGAAGAGCGAGGGGAACGATCGGGGGCCGTGGCGGCGGTCGAGCCAGGCGGAGAGTCCAGTGAGGGAACCGGACAGCGTCGCCCGGAGCATGGTGGCGTGCAGATCGGCTGCTTCGTCGCGGCCGACGTCGGCAAGAAACCGGCTGTAACGGGCGTTCACGTCTTCCTGGTACTTCCCAATGGACTCCAGAAACGTCCGTGCCGGCTCGGTGAGGCCGTGCGCGACACGGTGAGTGGATCGGGAGAGCGCGGCCGTATCGGCGGCCGTGAGAGTGCCGGTCACGTCTCGGAAGACGTAGGCCGCCATACCTGCCGGGCGCGTGATCCCCAGGCAGCGGGCAATCCGCCGGGTGAGGGTGCGCGCCTCGTGATCACACGCGCCCTCCATGACCACGCCGAGATTGCGCGTCGTGAGCGAGCCGGCGAGGTCGGGCGCGGAGTAGGTGCGCCCGTCGTGGCGGCGAAAGTTCACGCCGTACTGCGTCCGTACGATCTCGTCTCCCCGCAGCTGGTAGCTGCGGAACGAGCCGTAGTGAAGGCAGTCGTGCGCGTACGCCCGCAGGAGATCGAGCGCCGCCAGTTCGGGGTCCTCCGGTAGACCGGACGCGAGTGACCCGGCAACCGTGATCAGGGCCCGCATTTGCAGGTGCCGGTACCCCTGGTTCGGGTGGTGAAATCCGCCGTACGCCCCTTCCCGCTCGGAGCGGATACCGACCATGACGCGATCGAGGGGCAGTAGCCGACTCAGCCCGAGAGTGGCGTACCGCGTCCGCAGTAGCGCGAGCCCGTCGTGAAAGGGGCGGATCTCCAGTCCAGCCGTGCGCCAGGCGGCCAGTACCCGGGGAAGCGGCCGGAACGTCACCTGGGGGTGCTGGCCGGCGAGGTCGGTCGTGCTGCTGCGCAGCTCGGCCAGTTTGGCGGCGAGGGCGATCGCGTCAGCCTCCCCGGACAGGTGCTCATGGGGAGCCAGCAAGCGGGGGATGCCAGTCAGCCGAGGGGTGTCTGCCCCCGAATCAGGGATCGGTGCGATTCCTGCACGCCTTCCGGCAGTTCGTCCGGGGAGAACCACTGTGCCTCCAGGATCTCGAACGAGTCGATCTTGAGATCGCCGCCGATCAAAGTGGCCTCGTACGCCACTTCGATCCGCAGTCTGTATCCGCTTTTCAGGTGCACGAGCCGGCCGGCCTTGACCTCCAGCCCGGCTTCCTCACGTACCTCTCGTACGACCGTGGCGCCGAACTCCTCGCCCTTGATCGCATAACCGGTCGGCAGCCCCCACTGCCGCCCCTCGGGCCACATGCGGTGGCGCAGCAGCAGGACGCGTCCCGCGTCGTCGCGTACGACGCCGGTCACGCCGACCATGAACTTGGCGTGCGCGATCCACAGCACCCACCACTGCATGGGGCCGCGGATGATGCGCCACAGCCGGGCGATCAGTCGTTTCATGTCGTGCCTCTTTCATGGGTGCCGGGCTGCGGCCGGGGGCGGCCACGTCCGCGGCTGTCCGGGGACTGTCCAACGCCGCTGATCGGGCCAGTGACACGGTGACGAGCGGAGGTGCCAATGGCCGGCTCAGGGTCGACCACGGCTGCCCCCAGGCCAGCCCCGCAGCATGACCGCCGACAGGTGCCTCACTGCCTGTCCGGCTTCATCCGGCAGCGGGGGCATCGGCATGGGGGATACGCGCTGGTGAGCAGGGGCGCGGCCCGCTCGCCGCCAAAGCCGGCGGTCAGGCGGCCCCGCTCTCGTACGACGTTGCCGGTCTTCCGGTCGACGTCGTACACACGAATCGTCATGCCCACAGCACGGGTCCTTTCCCCAGCCCAGTACGGGTGTCGCAGCAGTGCTGAACCAGTGCACAGTTTCGGAGGGCCCGACGGGCAAAGACGGACCGGACGTTTGGGCGGACGTTTTCGCCTTCCCGTGCGGGGCCACGGCGCTACGGTGAGGAGCAAAGGCAGCCGCACGAGTGGTAGGCAGGGTCGTGAGCAGACTGGCGCAGTTACGACGCGCGGCCGGGCATACGCAGGAGTCGTTCGCGAAAGCCTTCGCCCAAGAGGCAGGACGCTTGGGCGTCGCCGCGTCAGTGAGCGTGCGACAGATCCGGCGCTGGGAGAAGGAGTCGCCCCCGCCGCTTCCTCACCCGGGCCAGCAGCTGGTGCTGGAAACGATGTTCGGCATTCCGCTGGTCGAGATGGGGTTCGAGGTTCCTCCTCATCGCGTGACGGCTCCCGAGGCGCCAGGTGACCCTGGAGGGGTGAAGGCGCCAGGTGACCCTGGAGGGGTGAAGCGGAGGACATTCGTCGCCGACGCCGGGGTGCTCGCCGCGGCTGCCCTCGTTCCTGCGCGGCCGGGCCCGAGGGTCGGCGCGGCCGACATCGCCCGACTGCGCGTGAGGCTCGACGGCTTGTACCGGACCGACCACACAGCGGGCAGCGGGCCGGCCATGACACAGGCGCACCGCATCGAGGGCGAGATCACGGGTGCCCTTGGAACGGCCTCGTACACCAGCCGTATCGGTCGTGAGCTGCAGACGATGCTCGCCGAGTTGCACGGTCACCAGGCGTGGTACGGCTATGACGGCGGGCGTATCGACCAGGGACGCACGGCCTGCGTGGAAGCCCTCACGGCGGCGCAACTCGTCGAC
Organism: Streptomyces laurentii; assembly: GCF_040635425.1. Classification (NCBI taxonomy): domain Bacteria; kingdom Bacillati; phylum Actinomycetota; class Actinomycetes; order Kitasatosporales; family Streptomycetaceae; genus Streptomyces; species Streptomyces laurentii. The sequence continues at coordinate 23,109 of NZ_JBEYHT010000003.1, forward strand.
GATCCACTTCTGCAGGTTTCCGTGCTGGAGACGCTGGTACTCCTCGCCATCAAGGCAGGTCGCACGTGGGAGGCCGCGAGCGCAGTCGAGAACGCCTACCGGCTCGCCATGCGCGCGGGTGCCGGGCACACGGTGTACCTGGTGATCGCGCTGCGGGACGCGAACGTGGCCACCCACACGGGAGACCTTTCCGGGGCGCGCCGTGCCCTGAGCCGGGCCGTCAGCCACCAGGGGCGTGCGGACGCGGATGCCGAGGTGCCCAACTGGGCTCGGTTCGTCGGCCCGTTCGAAGTCGACTACGCCACGGCGGACATGTACGTGCGGGCCGGGCGGCCCGAACGCGCCGTGCCGTTCCTGCGGGCGGCTGCCCGGGGGATCGGGGGCGGACTGGCCCGGAACAGTGCCTCGTACCGCGTCAGACTCGCAGATGTGCTGCTTGCCGCTGGTGAGGTCGACGAGGCATGTGCCGAGGTGGGTGGCGTTCTGGACACCTGGGGCGGCATCTCGTCGCCCCGTCTGCTGGGCAAGATGCGTGATTTCCAGAGGGCGGCCGGAGCGATCGACAGCCCGGCCGCCCGCGAGTGCGCGGCGCGCATTCACGAGACCGTGTGAGAAGGCACCGAATGACTCGGACCGAGGGAGTCTCTGTCGACCGGCTCGACGGGCCCGCCACCGCCGCGGCCGAGGACTTGTTCCGCCTGGTCTACGCCGACGTGTTTGCCGAACCGCCTTACAGCGAGACCGAAGAGCAGGTCACAGCGGCCTTCCGCCGCTTCCGCTCCCAGGCGCGCAAGGCCGGTTTCCGCAGCGCTCTCGCGAGCACTTCGGACGGCGAGCCGGTCGGCATGACGTACGGCTACCCGCTTGGCCCCGACACGCGGTGGTGGGACCAGCTGACCCGGCCCGTCTCCGAAGACGTGCGCCGCGAGGACGGCCGGCGGACCTTCGGGCTCATGGAACTCGCCGTACGTGGACCGTGGCGCGGACAGGGCATCGCGCGGCGCCTGCACGAGACGCTGCTCGACTGCACCGACGCCGAGAGGGTCCTGCTGAACGTCCACCCGGACAGCAAGGCGGCCGTGGCCGCGTACCGGGCCTGGGGGTACCGGAAGATCGGGGAGGCGCGCCCGTGGGCAGACGCGGACCTCTACGACGTGATGGTGCTCGATCTGCGCTGAGCGCGTACGCACTCCTGCGGCCGGACGAGCAGGACACAACGGGGGCCGCCGTCGAGGCCGTCCTCGATGATGTGCCCCCGTTGTGCCCTGCGCGCTCAGCCTGACCGCGTCTGTGCGGTCGGCTCGCTTGCTCAGCGGTAGTTCACGAACTGGAGGGCGAAGTCGAAGTCCTGGCCCTTCAGCAGCGAGATGATCGCCTGGAGGTCGTCGCGGCTCTTGGAGCTGACGCGCAGCTCGTCACCCTGGACCTGCGCCTTGACGCCCTTCGGGCCCTCGTCGCGGATGATCTTGGCGACCTTCTTGGCGTTCTCCTGGGAGATGCCCTCCTGGATGGAGGCGAAGAGCTTGTACTCCTTGCCGGAGAGCTGCGGCTCGCCCTCCACGTCCAGCGACTTCAGCGAGATGCCCCGCTTGATCAGCTTGGACTCGAGGACGTCGAGGATCGCCTTGACCCGCTCCTCGCCGCTCGCCTGCATGAGGATCTTCTCGCCCGACCAGGAGATCGAGGCGTTGGCGCCCTTGAAGTCGTAGCGCTGCGAGATCTCCTTCGCGGCCTGGTTGAGGGCGTTGTCGACCTCCTGCCGCTCGACCTTGGAGACGATGTCGAAACTGGAGTCGGCCATGAGGTGAGGCTCCTTGCTCGGATGCTTGCGGATACGGCACAAAGCGTAGCCACCCAGACCGCCGCGGACCCGTGATCAATCCGGTGGCGGAGCACCCCGTGGGATCAGGTATTGTTTACCTCGTTGCCGGGGAGCACGGCCGAAAAGCGGCTCCGAAGCAACGAAATCCCATGGCGGTGTGCCCGAGTGGCCAATGGGAACGGACTGTAAATCCGTCGGCTCTGCCTACCCAGGTTCGAATCCTGGCGCCGCCACATGGATGGAACGGCCCCTGATTTGCGGAAACGCGGATCAGGGGCCGTTCTGCTGTACCTGCCTTCAGGGAGCCGGGGTCGGCGGCGGTGTCGACAGCGGGCCGTGCGCGTCCCGCCAGGCGAGACAGGCGGCCTTGCGGGCCCGGACCCAGGGGTCCGCCGCGAGGTCCTCGGGCAGGACGGTGGCGTCGTCGACGACGACGCCCGACAGCTGAGCCGCCGTGAGGCCGGTCACCTCCCGGAGATCGGCCCCGTCGAACTCCGCCCCGAGGAGGTCGGCCCCGTCGAGGCCCGCGCCGCAGAGCCTGGCCCGGGAGAACCCCACCCCGGCGAGCTTCGCGCCGTGCAGCCGGGCCGCGCTCAGATCGGCGCCGTTGAGGATCGACCCCCGCAGGTCGACACCCCGCAGATCGGCGCGCCGCAGGTCCGCCCGGGTCAGGAACATCCGGGTGAGGCGCGGGCGCGTGTCGAACTCGAACTCCCGCATCTGCAGCCCGACGAGATGGGCGTCCCGCAGGTCGAGGCGCCGGGGTTCGGGCCGGTCGGGACGGCGGGCGAGGACGTCCATGGCCGCCCGGACATCGGCCGCCGGCTCGGTGCCCCAGCCGGGGAGCGCGGCCTCCCAGTCCGCCTCCGGGTCGGGCGGCGCGAGGAGGGCGCGGGGCCCGCGGCGCGTGTGCTCGCGCACGTACGTCGCCAGCACGGTCACCACGGTCGCGTGCTCCTGCGGGGACTCCGCCAGGATGTGCTCCAGGGCGAAGACCCCGCCCAGCCGCTCCTCCGGCTTCTCGGACGACAACTGCCCGACGGCGGCGCCGAATCGCTGCGTCACCTGCCCGCGCCGCGACAGGTGGTACGTCCGGGCGGTGTACGCCAGACCGAGCGCGACGACCACGCCTCCCGTGGCGGCCAGCACGGTCTGGCGCGTGGCGTTCAGCGCGTCCACCTGCTCCTTGCCCCGGAGGCCGCGCACCGGGTCACCGGCCACCACCCAGGTGAGCGGCCCGAGCACCAGCAGGACGAGGCCGAGCAGCACCGGAACTCCCAGCACCACGGCCGTGATTGCCGGATCGCGCGGGAGCCGGCGTCCCCGACTCCGCGTACGCGCCCGGGCGTTCGTACGTGATCCCATGACGCGCCATCCCAGCGCATCAGGCCGACGAAGGGTAGGGGCCGCCTCCAAGAGACCTGCCTGGCAGGTCAGTTGCCCGCGATGTCCTTCACCGCGACCGAGACCGGGATCGAACCCGAGACCAGTTCGAGGGTCAGGCCGGCCGTCGCCGGCGTGTCGAGGAGCTCGGCGAGGACCGCGGCCACGTCGTCGCGGGGGACCGGCCCGCGGCCCGTGCGGGCCTCCAGGCGGACCAGGCCGTTGCCCGCGTCGTTCGTCAGCATGCCGGGCCGCAGCACCGTCCAGTCGAGGGTCCGGCGCCCGCGTACGTCGTCGTCCGCCGCGCCCTTCGCCCGCAGGTACACGTCGAAGACCTCGTCGCCCTCGTGCCGCGCGTCCGCGCCCATCGACGAGACGATGACGAAGCGGCGTACTCCCGCCCGTTCGGCCGCGTCCGCGAGGAGGACCGCCGCCGCCCGGTCCACCGTGTCCTTGCGGTCCACGCCGCTGCCCGGGCCCGCGCCCGCCGCGAAGACGGCCGCGTCCGCGCCCTGCAGGGCCGCCGCGACCTCCCCGACGGTCGCCGACTCCAGATCGAGCACGACCGCGTCGGCCCCGTCCTTCCGCAGGTCCTCGGCCTGCTCGGGCCGGCGGACGATGCCCACCGGCTCGTGTCCGCCCGCGGTGAGCAGCCGCTCCAGCCGCCGGGCGATCTGTCCGTGTCCTCCAGCGATGACTACGCGCATACTCACGACCGTACGGCCCCCGGCCCGCCCGGGCCCGTCGAGTCGGGCCGGTCCGGGCGCTCCGGCCGGGCCGCCTGCCGGGGCAGGTCGAGCGCCGCCGCCGAGTCGCGGTACTCCCGTACCGCGCTCGTCCGGGCCACCACCCGCCCGCGGTGCACCACGATCCGGCTGTACGCCTGGGACAGCACGCCCGCCAGCCGCGCGCCCCGCACCGCGAGCAGCTCCGCCGGGAAGCCGGCCTCCACCCGTACCTCCGCGAGCCCCATCGCCGCCCGCGCGTCCGCGCTCACCGCCCCGTACGCCGCCCGCTCCGCCACCCCGTCCAGCGAGGCCAGCAGGTACGCCGCCTCCAGCGGGTCGCCCCGCCCCACCGGATTGCACACGTCCCGCAGCGCCCCGCCGCCCGCCGCGACCCGCACCCCGGCCGCCCGCAGCAGCCGCACCGGCGCCGTGCCGCGCGTGCCGGCCGCCGCGCAGCCGCCCTGGGGCAGGCAGACCACGTTCACCCCGGCCGCGGCGAGCCGGTCCGCGGTCCGCCGGGCGCGTTCGCCGGACAGCCGGACGAGCCCCGCGCACGGCCCGATCGTCACCCCCGCCCGCACGCCCGCGGCCATCGCCGCGAGCCGGGCGAGGAAAGCCGGATCGTTCCCGTCGGTGTGCAGGTCCACCGGGCGGCCGTGCTCGGCGGCGAGGGCCAGGACCAGCTCGACGTAGCCGTTCGGGTCCGGGTCCAGTTCCGGGCGGCCGCCGAGCACCGACGCGCCCGTCGCCACCGCGTCCCACAGCAGCGCGCGCCCGTCGGCGCCCGCCGTCCCGGTCAGCAGCCGGGGCACGGCGACCGCCGCCAGGTCCGTCAGGCCGCGCAGGGAATTCCGGGCCTGGAGCACCGCCTCCAGCGGACCGAGCCCCCGGCCGTCGCCGATCCGCACATGGGCGCGCAGCGCCGTCGCGCCGTGCCCGAGCTGGAGCAGCGCCGCCTCGGTGGCCCGCCGCTGGATCTCCTCGGCGCCGTACGGGACGGAGCCGGGGGCGGCCGGGCCGTCGGCCAGGTCGGCGGTCAGCGCCGTGTCGGGGTGCGCGTGCGGCTCGGCGGGCGCGGGCAGCAGCAGATAGCCGGCCAGGTCCACCCGGGCGCCCGCGCCGCCCGTGTGGCCGAGGCTCCCCGCGGTGCCCACGGCCTCGATCCGGCCGCCGCTCAGCCGGACGTCGACCGTGCGGCCGTCGGTCAGCCGCGCGTTGCGGAGCAGCAGCGAGGCGGATGCGGCGGCGCCCGTCGCGGCCCGGCCCTCGTCGGGCGAGGGCGGCGGCTGCCGGGGCTGCTTGCTGTCGGCTGACACGGGGCTCCTCACGGCCGGCTCGCCAGGACCACGCCGCGGGAGGAGGGCCGGGGCCCCGGACTCACGGCCGGGGCCCCGGGCCAGGACCAAGATCACGCAGCGTGGTGGGCCCCGAGCCTAGGGCCGCCCGGGGCCGCCTCCGGGGAGGAACGCACGCGACGTACCGAGGAGGGCACGTGTGGCGTACGGGGGTGGGGGGCGTACGCGGTGGCGCGCGGCGCGCGCGACGGCGGTCCGGGCGGCGGTCCGGGCGCTGCCGAGGCGGCGCCCTGGGCAGCACCCAGGGCGGTGGCGAAGGCCCCGCCGCGAGGGCCCGCGCCCGGCCGGAAACCGGGCGGCGACCAGGCCCCTCCCGCCCCGCGTCCTTCTCCCGCCTCGCCCCGCCGGGGCCTGCGAGAACGGATTTGGGTGATGGGCTCAGGACCGTGTAATGTCTTCCTCGCTCGCCCCAATAGCTCAGTCGGTAGAGCGTCTCCATGGTAAGGAGAAGGTCTACGGTTCGATTCCGTATTGGGGCTCTGGTGGGAAGGGTCCGTCCTCGGACGGATCCAGAACATCAAAGCGGTGTAGCTCAGTCGGTAGAGCAAGCGGCTCATAATCGCTGTGTCACCGGTTCAAGTCCGGTCACCGCTACACCCAGTAGCCGATTGTAGGGTCGGTCCTGCAATCGGCTACTCTTTTCTGCGTTCATCCGTTTATCCGTCCGTCAAGGAGCACTCACGTGGCTGCCACCGACGTCCGCCCGAAGATCACGCTGGCCTGCGTGGAGTGCAAGGAGCGGAACTACATCACCAAGAAGAACCGGCGCAACAACCCGGACCGTCTTGAGATGAAGAAGCACTGCCCGCGCTGCAACGCGCACACCGCGCACCGCGAGACGCGCTAACCAGGCTCGATCACGAGGCCGCCCCCACTTCGGGGGCGGCCTCGTGTCGTTTGTACTGCCCTACTCGGCAGTACGGCAGTACGCACCAGATCGCGCACCAGATCAGGAGGTCCGAGGCCATGGCGCTCGACCAGTCCTTCGTGGGGCGGACCTATCCGCCCACCCCGCCGTATGAGGTCGGCCGCGAGAAGATCCGCGAGTTCGCCGAGGCGATCGGGGACGCCAACCCCGCGTACACCGATCAGGAGGCCGCCAAGGCCCTCGGTCACCCGGACGTCGTCGCGCCGCCGACCTTCGTGTTCTCCATCACGTTCAAGGCCGCCGGGCAGGTCATCGAGGACCCGCAGCTGGGTCTCGACTACAGCCGCGTCGTGCACGGCGACCAGAAGTTCGCCTACACCCGCCCCGTGCGGGCCGGCGACCGCCTCTCGGTCACCACCACCATCGAGGCCGTGAAGTCGCTGGCCGGGAACGACATCCTGGACATCCGCGGCGAGGTCCACGACGAGGCCGGCGAGCACGTCGTGACCGCCTGGACCAAGATCGTGTCCCGCGCCCCCGAGGAGGCCTGACCGTGACCGCGAAGATCGCCTACGACGAGGTCGAGGTCGGCACCGAGCTGCCCGCCCAGAGTTTTCCCGTGACGCGCGCCACGCTGGTGCGGTACGCCGGCGCCTCCGGTGACTTCAACCCCATCCACTGGAACGAGAAGTTCGCCAAGGAGGTCGGGCTGCCGGACGTCATCGCGCACGGCATGTTCACCATGGCCGAGGCGATCCGCGTCGTGACCGACTGGACCGGCGACCCGGCCGCCGTCGTCGAGTACGGCGTCCGCTTCACCAAGCCGGTCGTCGTCCCGAACGACGGCCGGGGCGCCGTGGTCGAGGTCTCGGCGAAGGTGGCCGCCAAGCTGGACGACCGGCGGGTCCGGGTCGACCTCCTCGCCATGAGCGCGGGCCAGAAGGTCCTCGGCATGTCCCGGGCCGTGGTCCAGCTCGGCTGAGCGCGTTCCGCCCCGCCCCTCCTGTTCCACCCCGTCTCGTACGGACGAGAGCCCCGGTGCCCGACGGCGCCGGGGCTCCGCCGTGCCCGGTGCCGCACCCGGGCCGCCGAGCCGGGTGAACGTACTCTTGTGCGCGTGCAGGTACTCCACGACACCCCCCTCGCGCCCCTGACCACCTTCCGGCTCGGCGGGCCCGCCGCCCGGCTCGTCACGGCCACCACCGACGACGAGGTGATCGCCGCGGTCCGTGAGGCCAAGGCGGCCGGGACCCCGCTGCTCGTCATCGGCGGCGGCTCCAACCTGGTCATCGGCGACAAGGGCTTCGACGGCACCGCGCTCCGCATCGCCACCCGGGGCTTCGCCCTGGACGGGACGACGCTGGAGGTCGCGGCCGGCGAGGTGTGGAGCGACGTCGTGGCCCGGACCGTCGAGGCCGGGCTCGCCGGGATCGAGTGCCTGGCCGGCATCCCCGGCTCCGCCGGCGCCACGCCCGTGCAGAACGTCGGCGCGTACGGACAGGACGTGTCCGCCGCCCTCACCGAAGTCGTGGCCTACGACACCCACGAGGACGCGACGGTCACGCTCACCAACGAGCAGTGCCGCTTCTCGTACCGGCACAGCCTCTTCAAGGAGCGGCCCGACCGCTACGTGGTGCTGCGCGTCCGCTTCCGGCTGGAGGACGCGGAGGGGCTCTCCGCCCCCGTCGCGTACGAGCAGACCGCCCGCGCCCTCGGCGTCGGGATGGGGGAGCGGGTGCCGCTCGCGCACGCCCACGACACCGTCCTGAAGCTGCGCGCGAGCAAGGGCATGGTCCTCGACCCCGAGGACCACGACACTTGGTCCGCCGGCTCCTTCTTCACCAACCCGATCCTCGGCAACAAGGAGTTCGCGGCCTTCCGCGAGCGCGTCGCCGAGCGGCTCGGCCCGGACGCCGAGGCGCCCGCGTTCCCCGTCGGCGCCTCCGCCACCAAGACCTCCGCCGCCTGGCTCATCGACAAGGCCGGCTTCACCAAGGGGTACGGCTCCGGGCCCGCCCGGATCTCCACCAAGCACACCCTCGCCCTCACCAACCGGGGCGAGGCCACCACCGAGGACCTGCTCGCGCTCGCCCGCGAGGTCGTCGCCGGGGTGCGGGACGCGTTCGGGGTCACCCTCGTCAACGAGCCGGTGACCGTCGGCGTCGAGATCTGACCCGCCGAGCCCCGCCGCGGTCAGTACGCGACGCCCACGCCCCGGCGCACCGTCGCCGGGTCGTCCGTCATCGCCAGCATCGCGTGTGCCACGTCGGCGCGCGCGATCGTCCGGCCGTGCGGCGGATTGCCGCCGACCACGCGCCGGTAGCGGCCGGTGACCGGCTTGTCCGTCAGCCGGGGCGGCCGGACGGAGGTCCAGTCGGTGCCGCTCGCCGCCAGTTCCGCCTCCATCTCGCGCAGGTCGGCGTAGACGTCCTTCAGCAGCGAGCCGACGACGGCCAGCACCGCCTTGTCCAGGAGGCCCTGGCCGTCCGGCACCGGGCCCACGGGCGCGGCGCTGACCACGAGGAGGCGGCGGGTCCCGGCGGTCTCCATGGCGCGCAGGACCGCGCGGGTCAGCCGGGTCGTGACGCCCGCGTCCGCGCGGCCGCGGGCGCCCAGACCGGACAGGACCGCGTCCCGGCCGGCCACGGTGGCCCGCAAGGACTCCGGATCGGACAGATCGGAGCGGAGGACGTCGAGGCGCGGCCCGGTGACCGTGAACCGGGCAGGATCGCGGACGACGGCGGTGACCTCGTGGCCCGCGTCGAGGGCCTGGCGGACGATCTCTCGGCCTATGCCACCGGTCGCGCCGAAGACGGTGAGCTTCATGTCGCACCCTCCCAGGGGATGAGTAAGTATTCACTCACCACTAGGGTGAGTGTGCACTCACTCACCGTCAAGCGTTTTCGGGAGTCCTCGTGGACCAGAAGCCGACCCGGGTCCGGATCATCGACGCCGCCCACGACCTGATGGGCACGGCCGGCCTGGCCCGGACGACCACCAAGGAGATCGCCAAGGCGGCCGGCTGCTCGGAGGCGGCGCTCTACAAGTACTTCCCGTCGAAGGAAGAGCTGTTCGTCACCGTCCTCAACGAACGGCTGCCGCGACTGGGCGGCCTCCTCGGCACCCTCGCCGTCGACCCTCAGGGGCGCAGTGTCGAGGAGAACCTGACGGAGATCGCCCGCCGGGCCGCCCTCTTCTACGAGCAGACCTTCCCCATGGCCGCGTCGCTCTACGCCGAGCCCCGGCTCAAGGCCCGCCACGAGGAGGGCCTGCGCGAACTCGGCGCCGGCCCGCACCGGCCGATCGAGGGCCTGACGGAGTACCTCCGCGCCGAGCAGACCCACGGCCGGATCGCCGCCGACGCCGACTGCCAGGCCGCCGCCGCCCTCCTCCTCGGCGCCTGCGTCCACCGCGCGTTCGCCTACGAGATGACGGCGGACGGCAGGCCACCCCAGCCGGTCGACGACTTCGCCCGCTCCCTCGCCCGCACCGTGACGCGCGGCATCGGCTGGAGCGGCGGCAACGGCTGACGTACGCGCGCGTGGCCTGCGTCCGCGCCTCCGCGCACGTCAGACGGCGACCGGTGCCGCCAGCCAGTCGTCGATCCCCGACAGCAGCTTCTTCCGGACGTCCTCCGGCGCCGCCGAGCCCCGCACCGACTGCCGGGCCAGCTCGGCCAGTTCGGCGTCCGTGAACTCGTGGTGCCTACGGGCGATCCCGTACTGGGCCGCGAGCCGGGAGCCGAACAGCAGCGGGTCGTCGGCGCCGAGCGCCATCGGAACGCCGGCCTCGAAGAGGGTGCGCAGCGGGACGTCCTCGTGCTTGTCGTACACGCCGAGCGCGACATTGGACGCGGGGCACACCTCGCAGGTCACCTGCCGCTCCGCGAGCCGGCGCAGCAGCCGGGGGTCCTCCGCGGCCCGCACGCCGTGCCCGACCCGGGCCGCGCGCAGATCGTCCAGGCAGTCCCGTACGGAGGAGGGACCGGTCAGCTCGCCGCCGTGCGGGGCCGCGAGCAGGCCGCCCTCGCGCGCGATGGCGAAGGCGCGGTCGAAGTCGCGGGCCATGCCGCGCCGTTCGTCGTTGGACAGGCCGAAGCCGATCACACCCCGGTCGGCGTAGCGCACCGCCAGCCGGGCCAGGGTGCGCGCCTCCAGCGGGTGCTTCATCCGGTTCGCCGCGATCACCACGCGCATGCCGAGCCCGGTGTCCCGCGCGGCCGCGTCGACCGCGTCCAGGATGATCTCCAGGGCCGGGATCAGACCGCCGAGCAGCGGCGCGTACGAGGTGGGGTCGACCTGGATCTCCAGCCAGCCGGACCCGTCCCGGACGTCCTCCTGGGCGGCCTCGCGCACCAGCCGCTGGATGTCCTCGGGCTCGCGCAGGCAGGAGCGCGCGATGTCGTACAGGCGCTGGAAGCGGAACCAGCCGCGCTCGTCCGTGGCCCGTAGGTTCGGGGGAGTCCCGCCGCGCAGCACCTCGGGGAGGTGGACCCCGTGTTTGTCGGCCAGTTCGAGCAGCGTGGAGGGGCGCATCGACCCGGTGAAGTGCAGGTGCAGATGGGCCTTGGGGAGGGTGCTGAGATCGCGGTGTGGGTGTTCCATTGGCCGATATTGCCGCAGCCGGATGGACGAGAACAGTCCGTTTCCCCGATCGGGACCTGGCTAGAACGTAAAAACGGGCCCCTGGTTCCGGAGAACCAGGGGCCCGGACCACCTAGTGACGGCACCAGGTGGGTGGCGTTGACTCCGCCGCCTCACGTACAGATATCTGTAGGTGGTGTGAAGTGTCAGTCGCGCGCCTCGGCGAGGAGCTTCTGGACGCGGGACACGCCCTCCACCAGGTCCTCGTCGCCAAGCGCGTACGAAAGCCGCAGGTAGCCAGGGGTGCCGAAGGCCTCGCCCGGGACGACCGCGACCTCGGCCTCGTCGAGGATCAGGGCGGCCAGCTCGACCGAGGTCTGCGGGCGCTTGCCGCGGATCTCCTTGCCGAGCAGCTCCTTGACCGACGGGTACGCGTAGAACGCGCCCTCGGGGGTCGGGCAGTAGACGCCCTCGATCTCGTTGAGCATCCGCACGATGGTCTGGCGGCGGCGGTCGAAGGCCTCGCGCATCTTCGCGACCGCGTCCAGGTTCCCGGAGACGGCGGCCAGCGCGGCGACCTGGGCCACGTTGCTGACGTTGGAGGTGGCGTGCGACTGGAGGTTGGTCGCGGCCTTCACGACGTCCTTCGGGCCGATCAGCCAGCCCACCCGCCAGCCGGTCATCGCGTACGTCTTGGCGACACCGTTGACGACGATGCACTTGTCGCGCAGCTCGGGCACCAGCGCGGGCAGCGAGGTGAACTTCGCGTCCCCGTAGACCAGGTGCTCGTAGATCTCGTCCGTGAGGACCCACAGGCCGTGCTCGGCGGCCCAGCGGCCGATCGCCTCGGCGTCGGCCTCGCTGTAGACGGCGCCGGTCGGGTTGGAGGGCGAGACGAAGAGGACGACCTTGGTCCGCTCCGTGCGCGCCGCCTCCAGCTGCTCCACCGAGACCCGGTAGCCGGTGGTCTCGTCGGCGACGACCTCGACCGGGACACCGCCCGCGAGCCGGATCGACTCGGGGTACGTGGTCCAGTACGGGGCCGGGACGATGACCTCGTCGCCCGGGTCGAGGATCGCGGCGAACGCCTCGTAGATGGCCTGCTTGCCGCCGTTGGTCACGAGGACCTGGGACGGCTCGACCTCGTAGCCGGAGTCGCGCAGCGTCTTGGCGGCGATGGCGGCCTTCAGCTCGGGCAGGCCGCCGGCCGGGGTGTAGCGGTGGTACTTGGGGTTCTGGCAGGCCTCGACGGCGGCGGCGACGATGTAGTCCGGCGTCGGGAAGTCGGGCTCACCCGCGCCGAAACCGATGACCGGGCGCCCGGCGGCCTTGAGGGCCTTGGCCTTGGCGTCGACGGCGAGGGTCGCGGACTCGGAGATCGCACCGACGCGGGCGGAGACCCGGCGCTCGGTGGGAGAGGTAGCAGCGCTCATACGGCCATCGTTGCAGACGCCGCCGAAGCCCGGCGCAACGGTTTCAGGCAGTGGACAGGAATGGTCATTCCCGGTCGTACGGGGGTTACATACGGCCCGTACGGGGGTGTACCTCCGGCCCTTGCGGGGCGGCTCCGGCGGGCGTGCGGGCAGGTCGGCGCGCTTCCTGTTCGACGTGGGGCTCTTCACCACGTACACTCACTGCTCGTTGGCCCGCACCGACCACATCGCACGATGGGGTAGGTTGGGGAAGCCACAAAGGGTCGTAGCTCAATTGGTAGAGCACCGGTCTCCAAAACCGGCGGTTGGGGGTTCAAGTCCCTCCGGCCCTGCTACACACACCGCCAGGCTGTGTGCGCATGTACGTACTTCATTGCACCGCCGTGCGGCTCCATTCCGGGCGCGGCACGGCCTACCCGGAATCAGGTGAGTGATCGTGACGGACGCCGTGGGCTCCATCGACATGCCTGATGCCGAGGATGCCGCACCGGAGACTCGCAAGAAGTCCCGTAAGGGCGGCAAGCGCGGGAAGAAGGGCCCTCTGGGCCGTCTCGCGCTCTTCTACCGGCAGGTCATCGCCGAACTCCGCAAGGTCGTCTGGCCTACGCGCGGCCAGCTGACGACGTACACCACCGTGGTGATTGTCTTCGTCGTCATCATGATCGGCCTTGTGACCGTGATTGACTATGGATTCCAGGAAGCAGTCAAGTACGTCTTCGGCTGACTTTTTGTTCCACCCCATCTGTATCGCAGGAAGAAGCAGCCACCGTGTCTGACGCGAACCTGAACGACGCCTTCGAGTCCGAGTCCGTCGAGGACGAGCTGGACATCGTCGAGGCGGCCGACGAGGACCAGGCCGAGGCTGCTGACGCCGAGGCCGCCGAGGACGCCGAGGACGCCGCCGTCCACGCGGAGTCCGACGAGGACGCCGAGTCGGCCGAGGATGAGGACGAGTCCGACGAGGCCGAGGCCGAGGCTGAGGCCGACGTCGAGACCGAGGATGAGGACGAGACCGAGGAGGCGGCCGAGCCCGCCGCCCCGGTCGACCCCGTCGCCGCCCTCCGTGACGAGCTGCGCGGCCTGCCCGGCGAGTGGTACGTGATCCACACCTACGCGGGCTACGAGAAGCGCGTGAAGGCCAACCTCGAGCAGCGTGCCGTCTCGCTGAACGTCGAGGAGTTCATCTACCAGGCCGAGGTCCCCGAAGAGGAGATCGTCCAGATCAAGAACGGCGAGCGCAAGAACGTCCGGCAGAACAAGCTGCCCGGCTACGTGCTCGTCCGTATGGACCTGACGAACGAGTCGTGGGGCGTCGTCCGCAACACGCCGGGCGTCACCGGCTTCGTCGGCAACGCCTACGACCCGTACCCGCTGACCCTGGACGAGATCGTCAAGATGCTCGCCCCCGAGGCCGAGGAGAAGGCCGCCCGCGAGGCCGCCGAGGCCGAGGGCAAGCCGGCTCCGGCCCGCAAGGTCACCGTCGAGGTCCTGGACTTCGAGGTCGGCGACTCGGTCACCGTCACCGACGGCCCCTTCGCCACCCTCCAGGCCACGATCAACGAGATCAACGCCGACTCGAAGAAGGTCAAGGGCCTCGTCGAGATCTTCGGTCGCGAGACCCCGGTCGAGCTCAGCTTCGACCAGATCCAGAAGAACTGACCCCACAGGTTTCCGGACAGGTCAGAGTGGCTCTCGCAGCCGCTCTGACCTGCTCGGTTTTTGGCCGCGCAGCTATACCCGTTATCGTTGTGCGGTATGCCTCCGTCCGGATGACCGGACGGATCGGCTGGAAACTCTCACTAGGACCCGGAGAGAGCAATGCCTCCCAAGAAGAAGAAGATCACGGGGCTTATCAAGCTCCAGATCAACGCCGGTGCCGCAAACCCGGCTCCGCCGGTCGGCCCCGCGCTGGGTCAGCACGGCGTCAACATCATGGAGTTCTGCAAGGCCTACAACGCCGCGACCGAGTCGCAGCGTGGCTGGGTCATCCCGGTGGAGATCACGGTCTACGAGGACCGTTCCTTCACCTTCGTGACCAAGACTCCGCCGGCCGCCAAGATGATCCTCAAGGCCGCTGGTGTGGAGAAGGGCTCCGGCGAGCCGCACAAGACCAAGGTCGCCAAGATCACCGAGGCGCAGGTCCGCGAGATCGCCACGACCAAGCTCCCCGACCTCAACGCCAACGACCTGGACGCTGCCGCGAAGATCATCGCCGGCACCGCCCGTTCCATGGGCGTGACGATCGAGGGCTGATCACCCCTTGTGATCCCCAGTGGTAGGGCCAGCGCCGGCCCGCACCACGACTCCACACCTGAAACACACAGGAGCAGAAGTGAAGCGCAGCAAGTCTCTCCGCGCTGCCGACGCGAAGATCGACCGGGAGAAGCTCTACGCCCCGCTCGAGGCCGTGCGTCTGGCCAAGGAGACCGCCAGCACCAAGTTCGACGCGACCGTCGAGGTTGCCTTCCGCCTGGGTGTCGACCCGCGCAAGGCCGACCAGATGGTCCGCGGCACCGTGAACCTTCCGCACGGCACCGGTAAGACCGCCCGGGTCCTGGTCTTCGCGACCGGTGACCGTGCCGAGGCCGCGATCGCCGCGGGCGCCGACATCGTCGGTTCCGACGAGCTCATCGACGAGATCTCCAAGGGCAACCGCCTGAACGAGTTCGACGCCGTCGTCGCCACCCCGGACCTCATGGGCAAGGTCGGCCGCCTCGGCCGTGTCCTCGGCCCGCGTGGTCTCATGCCGAACCCGAAGACCGGCACCGTCACCCCCGATGTCGCCAAGGCTGTCAACGACATCAAGGGCGGCAAGATCGAGTTCCGCGTCGACAAGCACTCGAACCTGCACTTCATCATCGGCAAGGTGTCCTTCGACGACACCAAGCTGGTGGAGAACTACGGTGCGGCGCTGGAGGAGATCCTCCGTCTGAAGCCGTCCGCCGCCAAGGGCCGCTACATCAAGAAGGCCGCCCTCGCCACCACGATGGGCCCCGGCATCCCGCTGGACTCGAACCGCACCCGCAACCTCCTCGTCGAGGAGGACCCGGCCGCGGTCTGAGCCACCGGCTCAGGAGCCCTCGCGGCTCCAGCGTCCTGAGAACGCCCCCTGGACCTCTCCGAGGTCCGGGGGGCGTTTTTTTGCCCGTCCTTTGTCGGTGCGGTGGGCTACGGTGCTGTAAGGGGCATTCGAGATCACGCACAAGGGGTGGGATACATGACCGTTTCCGCATGGAAGCGCGCGGGCGTCGCGCTCACGGCCGCCGTCGTCGTCACGGGTGTGGCCGGCTGCGAGGACGGCGACGCCAAGTCCGCCGGGAAGACGGCGGGCAAGGCCGCCGCGCAGGGCGCGGGCGACGTCACCGAGGCCATCACGGCGGCCTTCAAGAAGACGTCGGAGGCCAAGGCCGCCAAGTTCACCATGACGATGGAGATGACCGGCACGGGCGCCGCCGACGGCACCACGACCATGTCGGGCGTGCAGGGCTGGGACCCGACCGTCATGGACGTGACGATGGAGGGCGGCATGCTCGCCGGGGCCGGCGCGGGCGCGGCCGAGGGCGGCATGCCGGGCAAGATCCGCATGATCATGCGGGACAACGTCATGTACACCGAGGTCGGCGCCGAGATGGCCAAGCAGTTCGGCGGCAAGACCTGGATGAAGATGGACTTCGCCGCCATGGCCAAGGAGTCCGGCAACGCGTCCCTGAAGGCCATGACCGCGAACATGAGCGGCTCCAACCAGGACCCGGCGCAGCAGCTCGCGGTGCTCCTCCAGGCGCGCGGCATCAAGCACGTCGGCCCGGAGAAGATCAAGGGCACCGACACCGAGCACTACAAGGGCTCGGTCACCGTCGACGAGATGATGAAGGCCAACAAGAACCTCGACGTCGTCCCGGAGAAGGACCGCAAGGCCCTCCTCGAGACGATGAAGACGGCCGGACTGAAGTCCTACGACACCGAGGTCTGGGTCGACAAGGACGGCTACCCGGCCAAGATGCTCGTCGGCATGGCGATGCCCCAGGGCAGCCTGAAGGTCACCGCCTTCTACTCCGACTACGGCACGAAGGCCGAGGTCACGCCGCCGCCGGCCGGGGAGACCCTGGACTTCCAGGAGATGATGAAGAAGCTCATGGAGAACGCCGGGGAGGGCGAGGCCGGGGCGGACGCCGCCCAGGGCTGAGCCGGGGGCCGACCCGCGGTCGGGGGCCGATTTGCCCCCGGCCGACCCCGTCGCGTACTCTTCCCAGGAAGCCAAAGACCGCTGGTCGTCACTGCGCCCGTCAGGGTGCGGAGGCCGAAGGATTCGCTGAGTGATGCGAACGACCCGCGCAGGTGACTGTGGATGAGTTCCCCAACCGTTCGTCGGTTCGGTCGAGCTGAGCCCCGTGCGCCTGCGCCCGGGGCGTTTTGTTTTGTCCAGTCCCTTCCGCGCGGTCCCATCACCCGGAAGGAGGCCAACGCTTATGGCAAGGCCCGACAAGGCTGCCTCGGTGGCCGAGCTGGAGGACCAGTTCCGCAGCTCGAACGCCGCAGTGCTGACCGAGTACCGGGGTCTCTCCGTCGCGCAGCTCAAGACGCTGCGTCGTTCGCTCGGTGAGAACGCCCAGTACGCCGTGGTGAAGAACACGCTGACCAAGATTGCGGCCAACCAGGCCGGGATCACCGCGCTGGACGACCAGTTCACTGGTCCGACCGCGGTCGCCTTCATCACCGGTGACCCGGTGGAGTCGGCGAAGGCTCTGCGTGACTTCGCCAAGGAGAACCCCAACCTCACCATCAAGGGCGGCGTCCTTGACGGCAAGGCGCTCAGCGCCGACGAGGTCAAGAAGCTTGCGGACCTCGAGTCCCGCGAGGTTCTGCTCAGCAAGCTGGCCGGTGCCTTCAAGGGCAAGCAGTCTCAGGCTGCCTCGCTCTTCCAGGCGCTGCCGACGAAGCTCGTCCGCACCGTGGACGCGCTGCGCGCCAAGCAGGCCGAGCAGGGCGGTGCCGAGTAATTCGGCTCGCGTAATGATCCGTACCGCCGCCTAGGCGGAGCGGGTCGCAGCGGGCCGCACGCATGCCCGCCTTACATGTACATCCGGCACCTGCCGAATTAGTGGAAGGATCGCCCACCATGGCGAAGCTCACCAAGGACGAGCTGCTCGCGCAGTTCGAGGAGATGACCCTCATCGAGCTGGCCGAGTTCGTCTCGGCGTTCGAGGAGAAGTTCGACGTCACCGCCGCCGCTGCCGCGCCGGTCATGATGGCCGGCGGCGTCGCCGGCGGTGCCGCCGAGGTCGTCGAGGAGAAGGACGAGTTCGACGTCATCCTCACCGGCGCCGGCGACAAGAAGATCCAGGTCATCAAGGTCGTCCGCGAGCTGACCTCCCTCGGCCTGAAGGAGGCCAAGGACCTGGTCGACGGCACCCCGAAGCCGGTCCTGGAGAAGGTCAACAAGGAGGCCGCTGACAAGGCCGCCGAGTCCCTCAAGGCCGCTGGCGCGTCCGTCGAGGTCAAGTGACTTCTCGTCGCTGAAGCGACTCTTCACCGCTGACGTGTAACGCCGGCGGTACGAAAGGCGATCATCCATACGGGTGGTCGCCTTTCGGCGTTCCCGGAGACGCGCGGCGGTGGTCGTGAGGGTCTCCGGAAGCGGAGTATGGTGATCATCGCCGTGCGCCGCGCAGAGGCGGGGGCCTTGACGAACCGCACGGAGCGCGCAATTCTCAGGACGCGTCGTCACAAGGATCCGTTTCCGAGGCATGGATCGACGACCGATTGGGCAGTATCGAGGTGCGCCGTACGGCGCGAGGTGTAGCGCGGAGTTGAGAACTACGAGGGTCGCGAAGAACTCGCCCTGGACATCAGTGGGCCAAGTGGCTACACTGACCCTTTGCGCTGCCTGTTAGCTGCCCCCTGCCCGTCACCAGGGGCATACTCTCGCAACAGCATCGTGGGCCGAAAGCCCCTGACCTGGCCTTTTGACCATTCCAGGGTTTTCCGTCCGCGTCGCTCCGTGGGGGACCGGTACGCGCGCAGTGAGTCCGAGCCCTCGGAAGGACCCCCTCTTGGCCGCCTCGCGCAACGCCTCGACCAATATGAACAACGGTGCCAGCACCGCCCCGCTGCGCATCTCCTTTGCAAAGATCAAGGAGCCCCTCGAGGTTCCGAACCTCCTCGCGCTCCAGACCGAGAGCTTCGACTGGCTGCTCGGCAATGCCGCCTGGAAGGCTCGTGTCGAGGCCGCCCTCGAGTCGGGACAGGACGTCCCCAGGAAGTCCGGTCTGGAGGAGATCTTCGAGGAGATCTCCCCGATCGAGGACTTCTCCGGGTCGATGTCGCTGACCTTCCGCGACCACCGCTTCGAGCCGCCGAAGAACTCGATCGACGAGTGCAAGGACCGGGACTTCACCTACGGTGCCCCGCTCTTCGTCACCGCGGAGTTCACGAACAACGAGACCGGCGAGATCAAGTCCCAGACGGTCTTCATGGGCGACTTCCCGCTCATGACCAACAAGGGCACCTTCGTCATCAACGGCACCGAGCGTGTCGTCGTGTCGCAGCTCGTCCGCTCCCCGGGCGTCTACTTCGACTCCTCCATCGACAAGACGTCCGACAAGGACATCTTCTCCGCCAAGATCATCCCGTCCCGGGGTGCCTGGCTGGAGATGGAGATCGACAAGCGCGACATGGTCGGTGTCCGTATCGACCGCAAGCGCAAGCAGTCCGTCACCGTCCTCCTGAAGGCCCTCGGCTGGACCACCGAGCAGATCCTGCAGGAGTTCGGCGAGTACGAGTCCATGCGCGCCACCCTGGAGAAGGACCACACCCAGGGCCAGGACGACGCGCTGCTCGACATCTACCGCAAGCTCCGTCCGGGCGAGCCGCCGACGCGCGAGGCCGCCCAGACGCTGCTCGAGAACCTGTACTTCAACCCGAAGCGCTACGACCTCGCGAAGGTCGGCCGCTACAAGGTCAACAAGAAGCTCGGGGCCGACGAGCCGCTGGACGCCGGTGTCCTGACCACCGACGACGTCATCGCCACGATCAAGTACCTGGTCAAGCTCCACGCGGGCGAGACCGAGACGATCGGCGAGTCCGGCCGGGAGATCGTCGTCGAGACCGACGACATCGACCACTTCGGCAACCGTCGTCTGCGCAACGTCGGCGAGCTCATCCAGAACCAGGTCCGCACGGGTCTGGCTCGTATGGAGCGCGTCGTGCGCGAGCGCATGACCACCCAGGACGTCGAGGCGATCACGCCGCAGACCCTGATCAACATCCGGCCGGTCGTCGCCTCCATCAAGGAGTTCTTCGGCACCAGCCAGCTGTCGCAGTTCATGGACCAGAACAACCCGCTGTCGGGTCTGACGCACAAGCGTCGTCTCTCGGCGCTGGGTCCCGGTGGTCTGTCCCGTGAGCGGGCCGGCTTCGAGGTCCGAGACGTGCACCCGTCCCACTACGGACGCATGTGCCCGATCGAGACCCCCGAAGGCCCGAACATCGGTCTGATCGGTTCGCTCGCCTCGTACGGCCGCGTCAACGCGTTCGGCTTCATCGAGACGCCGTACCGCAAGGTCGTCGACGGCCAGGTCACCGACGAGGTCGACTACATCACCGCCGACGAAGAGGACCGCTTCGTCATCGCCCAGGCGAACGCGACCCTGAACGAGGAGCTCCAGTTCACGGAGCCCCGCGTCCTGGTCCGCCGCCGCGGCGGCGAGGTCGACTACGTGCCGCCGGCCGACGTCGACTACATGGACGTCTCCCCGCGCCAGATGGTGTCGGTCGCGACCGCCATGATCCCGTTCCTCGAGCACGACGACGCCAACCGTGCCCTCATGGGCGCGAACATGATGCGTCAGGCCGTTCCGCTCATCAAGTCGGAGGCCCCGCTCGTCGGCACCGGCATGGAGTACCGCTGCGCCACCGACGCCGGCGACGTGCTCAAGGCCGACAAGGCCGGTGTGGTCCAGGAGCTCTCCGCGGACTACATCACGGTCGCCAACGACGACGGCACGTACAACACGTACCGCCTGCACAAGTTCTCCCGCTCGAACCAGGGCACCTCGGTCAACCAGAAGGTCGTCGTCAACGAGGGCGACCGGATCATCGAGGGCCAGGTCCTCGCCGACGGTCCCGCCACCGAGAACGGCGAGATGGCGCTGGGCAAGAACCTGCTCGTGGCGTTCATGCCGTGGGAGGGTCACAACTACGAGGACGCGATCATCCTGTCGCAGCGCCTCGTGCAGGACGACGTCCTCTCCTCGATCCACATCGAGGAGCACGAGGTCGACGCCCGTGACACCAAGCTCGGCCCGGAGGAGATCACCCGGGACATCCCGAACGTCTCCGAGGAGGTCCTCGCCGACCTCGACGAGCGCGGCATCATCCGCATCGGTGCCGAGGTCGTCGCCGGCGACATCCTGGTCGGCAAGGTCACCCCGAAGGGCGAGACCGAGCTGACCCCGGAGGAGCGCCTGCTCCGCGCGATCTTCGGCGAGAAGGCCCGTGAGGTCCGTGACACCTCGCTCAAGGTCCCGCACGGCGAGGTCGGCAAGATCATCGGTGTCCGCGTCTTCGACCGCGAGGAGGGCGACGAGCTTCCCCCGGGCGTGAACCAGCTGGTCCGCGTCTACGTCGCCCAGAAGCGCAAGATCACCGACGGTGACAAGCTCGCCGGCCGTCACGGCAACAAGGGTGTCATCTCCAAGATCAACCCGATCGAGGACATGCCCTTCCTCGAGGACGGCACCCCGGTCGACATCATCCTCAACCCGCTGGGTGTCCCGTCCCGAATGAACCCGGGACAGGTCCTGGAGATCCACCTCGGCTGGCTCGCCAGCCAGGGCTGGGACGTCTCCGGCCTCGGCGAGGAGTGGGCCAAGCGCCTCCAGGCGATCGGCGCCGACGACGTCGCCCCGCGGACGAACGTCGCGACCCCGGTCTTCGACGGCGCCCGCCAGGACGAGCTCGCGGGTCTGCTCGAGAACACCCGCCCGAACCGCGACGGCGACCGCATGGTCCTGCCGACCGGTAAGGCGCGCCTGTTCGACGGCCGCTCCGGCGAGCCGTTCCCGGAGCCGGTCTCGGTCGGCTACATGTACATCCTCAAGCTCCACCACCTGGTCGACGACAAGCTGCACGCCCGGTCGACCGGCCCGTACTCGATGATCACCCAGCAGCCGCTGGGTGGTAAGGCCCAGTTCGGTGGTCAGCGCTTCGGTGAGATGGAGGTGTGGGCGCTGGAGGCTTACGGCGCCGCGTACGCCCTCCAGGAGCTGCTGACGATCAAGTCCGACGACGTCACCGGCCGCGTGAAGGTCTACGAGGCCATCGTCAAGGGCGAGAACATCCCTGAGCCCGGCATCCCCGAGTCCTTCAAGGTGCTCATCAAGGAGATGCAGTCCCTGTGCCTCAACGTGGAGGTGCTGTCCTCGGACGGCATGTCCATCGAGATGCGCGACACCGACGAGGACGTCTTCCGCGCAGCGGAGGAGCTCGGCATCGACCTGTCCCGGCGCGAGCCGAGCAGCGTCGAAGAGGTCTGACGGGAGTCCGGCGGGGGGATCAGCGATGGTCCCCCCGCCGGCCCCAAGACCCCCGTATCAGACCCCACAGCCTTACAACCCTGAGAGGGATTGACGCATAGTGCTCGACGTCAACTTCTTCGACGAGCTCCGGATCGGTCTGGCCACCGCTGACGACATCCGTCAGTGGAGCCACGGCGAGGTCAAGAAGCCGGAGACCATCAACTACCGCACCCTGAAGCCCGAAAAGGACGGACTCTTCTGCGAGAAGATCTTCGGTCCGACCCGGGACTGGGAGTGCTACTGCGGCAAGTACAAGCGTGTCCGCTTCAAGGGCATCATCTGTGAGCGGTGTGGCGTCGAGGTCACCCGCGCCAAGGTGCGCCGTGAGCGGATGGGCCACATCGAGCTCGCCGCTCCCGTCACCCACATCTGGTACTTCAAGGGCGTCCCGTCGCGCCTTGGCTACCTGCTCGACCTCGCCCCGAAGGACCTCGAGAAGGTCATCTACTTCGCGGCGTACATGATCACGTTCGTCGACGAGGAGCGCCGCACCCGCGACCTGCCCTCGCTGGAGGCGCACGTCTCCGTCGAGCGTCAGCAGATCGAGAACCGTCGCGACTCCGACCTGGAGGCCCGCGCCAAGAAGCTCGAGGGCGACCTGGCCGAGCTCGAGGCCGAGGGTGCCAAGGCCGACGTGCGCCGCAAGGTGCGCGAGGGCGCCGAGCGTGAGATGAAGCAGCTGCGCGACCGCGCGCAGCGCGAGATCGACCGCCTCGACGAGGTCTGGGCCCGCTTCAAGAACCTCAAGGTCCAGGACCTCGAGGGCGACGAGCTGCTCTACCGCGAGCTGCGTGACCGCTTCGGCACGTACTTCGACGGTTCGATGGGCGCCGCGGCGCTGCAGAAGCGCCTCGAGTCCTTCGACCTGGAGGAAGAGGCGGAGAAGCTCCGCGAGATCATCCGTACCGGCAAGGGCCAGAAGAAGACCCGTGCGCTCAAGCGCCTCAAGGTCGTCTCCGCGTTCCTGCAGACCGCGAACAGCCCCAAGGGCATGGTTCTCGACTGCGTGCCGGTCATCCCGCCGGACCTGCGTCCGATGGTGCAGCTCGACGGTGGCCGCTTCGCGACCTCCGACCTCAACGACCTGTACCGCCGTGTCATCAACCGCAACAACCGTCTGAAGCGTCTGCTCGACCTCGGTGCCCCCGAGATCATCGTGAACAACGAGAAGCGGATGCTCCAGGAGGCGGTCGACGCCCTCTTCGACAACGGCCGTCGCGGTCGCCCGGTCACGGGCCCCGGCAACCGTCCGCTGAAGTCCCTCAGCGACATGCTGAAGGGCAAGCAGGGTCGATTCCGTCAGAACCTGCTCGGCAAGCGTGTGGACTACTCCGCGCGTTCCGTCATCGTCGTCGGCCCGCAGCTCAAGCTGCACCAGTGCGGTCTGCCGAAGGCCATGGCGCTCGAGCTCTTCAAGCCGTTCGTGATGAAGCGCCTGGTCGACCTGAACCACGCGCAGAACATCAAGTCGGCGAAGCGGATGGTCGAGCGCGGCCGCACGGTCGTGTACGACGTCCTCGAAGAGGTCATCGCCGAGCACCCGGTTCTGCTGAACCGTGCGCCCACGCTGCACCGCCTCGGCATCCAGGCCTTCGAGCCCCAGCTGGTCGAGGGCAAGGCCATCCAGATCCACCCGCTCGTCTGCACCGCGTTCAACGCGGACTTCGACGGTGACCAGATGGCCGTCCACCTGCCGCTCTCCGCGGAGGCGCAGGCCGAGGCCCGCATCCTGATGCTGTCCTCGAACAACATCCTCAAGCCGGCCGACGGCCGCCCGGTGACGATGCCGACCCAGGACATGGTCCTCGGTCTGTTCTTCCTCACCACCGACGGCGAGCTGCGGGACACCAAGGGCGAGGGCCGCGCGTTCGGCTCCACGGCCGAGGCGACCATGGCCTTCGACGGCGGCGAGCTGGCGCTCCAGTCCGCGGTCGACATCCGCTTCCCGATCGGCACCGTTCCGCCGCGCGGCTGGGTTCCCCCGGTCGCCGAGGAGGGCGAGCCGCAGTGGCAGCAGGGTGACAGCTTCCGTCTGAAGACCACGCTCGGCCGTGCGCTCTTCAACGAGCTGCTGCCCGAGGACTACCCCTTCGTCGACTACTCGGTCGGCAAGAAGCAGCTCGGCGAGATCGTCAACGACCTCGCGGAGCGCTACCCCAAGGTCATCGTGGCGGCGACGCTCGACAACCTGAAGGCGGCCGGCTTCTACTGGGGTACCCGCTCCGGTGTCACCGTGGCCATCTCCGACGTCGTCGTCCCCGAGGCCAAGAAGGCCATCGTCGCGGGCTACGAGGCGCAGGACGAGAAGGTCCAGAAGCAGTACGAGCGCGGTCTGATCACCAAGGAAGAGCGCACGCAGGAGCTCATCGCGATCTGGACCAAGGCGACCAACGAGGTCGCCGAGGCGATGAACGCGAACTTCCCCAAGACCAACCCCATTTTCATGATGGTCGACTCGGGTGCCCGAGGAAACATGATGCAGATGCGGCAGATCGCGGGTATGCGTGGTCTGGTGTCGAACGCGAAGAACGAGACCATCCCGCGTCCGATCAAGGCGTCCTTCCGCGAGGGTCTGTCCGTCCTCGAGTACTTCATCTCGACGCACGGTGCCCGTAAGGGTCTCGCCGACACCGCCCTGCGTACCGCCGACTCGGGTTACCTGACCCGTCGTCTGGTGGACGTCTCGCAGGACGTGATCATCCGCGAGGAGGACTGCGGCACCGAGCGCGGCCTCAAGCTGAAGATCGCCGGCAAGGACGAGACCGGCGTGCTGCGCAAGACCGAGGACGTCGAGACCAGCGTGTACGCGCGCTGCCTCGCCGAGGACGTCGTCGTCGACGGCAAGGTGCTGGCCCCGGCCGGCGTCGACCTCGGTGACGTGCTCATCGACCAGCTCGTCAACGCGGGCGTCGAGGAGGTCAAGACCCGCTCGGTCCTGACCTGTGAGTCCGCCGTCGGCACCTGCGCCATGTGCTACGGCCGCTCGCTGGCCACCGGCAAGCTGGTCGACATCGGTGAGGCGGTCGGCATCATCGCCGCCCAGTCCATCGGTGAGCCCGGTACCCAGCTGACGATGCGTACCTTCCACACCGGTGGTGTGGCCGGTGACGACATCACCCAGGGTCTGCCCCGTGTCGTCGAGCTCTTCGAGGCGCGGCAGCCCAAGGGTGTCGCCCCGATCTCCGAGGCGGCCGGTCGCGTCCGCATCGAGGAGACCGAGAAGACCAAGAAGATCGTCGTCACCCCGGACGACGGCACCGACGAGACGGCGTTCCCGATCTCGAAGCGTGCCCGTCTGCTCGTGGGCGAGGGCGACCACGTCGAGGTGGGCCAGAAGCTCACCGTGGGTGCCACCAACCCGCACGACGTGCTGCGCATCCTCGGCCAGCGCGCGGTCCAGGTCCACCTGGTCGGCGAAGTCCAGAAGGTCTACAACTCGCAGGGCGTGTCGATCCACGACAAGCACATCGAGATCATCATCCGGCAGATGCTGCGCCGCGTGACGATCATCGAGTCCGGCGACGCGGAGCTCCTGCCGGGCGAGCTCGTCGAGCGCTCGAAGTTCGAGACCGAGAACCGTCGTGTGGTCCAGGAAGGCGGCCACCCGGCCTCCGGCCGTCCGCAGCTGATGGGTATCACCAAGGCGTCGCTGGCCACCGAGTCGTGGCTGTCGGCGGCCTCCTTCCAGGAGACGACCAGGGTCCTGACCGACGCGGCGATCAACGCCAAGTCGGACTCCCTGATCGGCCTCAAGGAGAACGTCATCATCGGTAAGCTCATCCCGGCCGGTACGGGTCTGTCCCGCTACCGCAACATCCGGGTCGAGCCGACCGAGGAAGCCAAGGCCGCGATGTACTCGGCCGTCGGCTACGACGACATCGACTACTCGCCGTTCGGCTCGGGCTCCGGCCAGGCCGTTCCGCTGGAGGACTACGACTACGGTCCGTACAACCAGTAAGTAGTGCGACACCGCGAGGCGGCGCCCCTTTGGGGGTGCCGCCTCGCGGCGTTTGGGGGGGGTGCGGGTTCAGGGGATGGGGGGTGCGGTCGTGGGGGCGGCGGGCTCGCTGAGGTGTGTGGGTGGGTACGCGGGGGCCGGGGAGGGGGTCGCGTTCTGCACTGCATGATTTACGGCGCGGTGCTGGTGCCGTGAGGGATGCGGGTTCTTGTCCCGCGCCACAAATCACGCTCTACGTTTCGAACGTCGACCCCCTCCCCGTCCCCCGCTCCCGTCCGTCGTCCGCCGTGCTTCCGCCCGCGGGGTGGGAGGAGGGAGGTGGGTGAGGGTCGGCGTTGTCGGCCCCTGACCGTCGGTGGGGCCTTCCGTTCGGACGTTTTCAGCGGGCGGTCATCTCCCAGAGCGCCAGGCCCAGGCCCGCCGTCGCCGTCAGGGCGGCGATCGAGGGGAGGGGCCAGCGGGTGCGTTCCAGGGCGTCGAGGCGGGACTCGTGGTCGGCCAGCTGTTTGTCGGTCTGGTCGCTGCGCTGGACGAGCAGGGCCAGGGAGCCGTCGACGCGGGCGAAGCCGGCTTCGAGGGTGCCGCGGAGGCGTTCCAGTTCCACGGCGACGGCGACCGGGTCGTTCGGGTCAGCCTCGGTCATCGGCGGCCCCCGGTGCGGTGCGCAGCCAGCCCGGCAGCAGACTCTGGACGGCGGGCAGCGCCATCACCCGGGTGAGGGCGCCGGCGGCGGCGAGCGCGCCGGCGACCCACGGCAGGGTCTCGGGCAGCCCGGCGGCGTCGACCGCGCCGGGCAGGACGACGGCGATGCCGACGGCGGTCTGCAGCACGGTGCGGGCCGTGCGCTTCGCGGCTTCGGACATGGGTGGTTCTCCTTTTGCGTTACGCGGAGTACGGGACCTTCAGCGCGTTCCAGGAGGCGCGGCCCGGCCAGCCGTCGGCGTCGGATCCGGTGAAGCCGAGCTTGCGCTGCCAGGCCGCGTACGACTGGCGGTCGGCCTCGGTCCAGCGCGGGCCCGGGCCGACCCGGTAGCGGCCGCAGCCCTCGGCCATCAGCCGGCGGCCCATCGCCGTGACGAGGGGGGACGACGGCTTCGCCGTGAAGAAGGCGGCGCCGGGAAACGGCTGGAGGCGCGGGGACGGGGGAGTGGCGGGGGCGGCCGGCTTGGGCGCCGGGGCCTTGCCGAGGCGTTTCTGGACGCGCTCGCGCAGGCCCGGCATGCCGAAGCCGCGCGGGTCGTTCTTCCAGTCCGACCACTCGGAGTGGCCGATCACGGACTTGGCCCCCCAGTCGTGCGCCCGGCACAGCGCCGCCGAGACGCGTTCGATGGCGTCGAGCTGGGCGGCCGGCCAGGGGTCGGTGCCGTCGCCGAGGTTGACGCACTCGAAGCCGTAGAAGTGGGCGTTGCCGTCGACGGCCCCCGGGCTGCCCTCGTGGGCGCGCGGGGCCGGGGGCCGGTCGCCGTACGTCTCGGTGATCACGGCCTGGAGGACGGACGGGTCGCCGCCGCCCGCGTGGTTGGCGCGGCCGTTGGCGATCAGGTGGACGGTGCCGTCCTTGGCGATGACGCCGTGGCACAGCGGGCCGGGCAGGCCGGCGTAGCCGTCGTGGCACATCCGGACCGTGCCATCGGTGCCGGTGGACACGGTGTGGTGGATCATCACACCGGCCACCGGGCCCCAGGCCCCGTGGCCGGAGCGGTTGTGGGTGCGCCAGCCGTCGTGTTCGACGACGGTGACGCCTTCGGCGCGGAGCGCGGCGGCGAACCGGTCCGCGGAGAGGGGGGATGCCATCTGGTCCTCCGGGCGGGATATGGGCATGGAAAAGCCCCGGCCGGGTGGAGGGCACGGGGCGGGTGACGCGGGCGGGTGACGGGGGTGGGTGACGGGGGTGGGGTTACGCGGCGGGGCCGGCCGGGTCGGCGGGCTCGGCCGGCTCGCTCGGCTCGGTCGGCGGGGTCGGGGTCCAGGTGGCGCAGAGCGCCTCGTACGCGGCGCGGCGGCTTTCGAAGTCCGCGAGAGCCGCCTCGACGGCCCGCGGCACGGCCGTCGGGTCGGGCACGACCGGCCGGCCGCCCTCGCCGTTCACCAGGCTCAGGCCGTCGCCGCGCAGCACGACGTCGCCCGGTCCGGACTCGGTGAGCTGCGCGGCCACGTACACCGTCGGGTACTCGCCGGTGATCGGGTCCGGGCCGGTCAGGCCGCCGATGCTGTTGTCGTAGAGGTGGATGCGCAGGACGTGGCCGCCCTCGGTGACGAGGCCGCGTCCCGCGTAGTCGATCGCCACGCCCCAGGGCTGGGTGGGGTCGGTGTTCATGGGAGGTCCCTCCGGATGGTCGGGTGGCGGGCGGCGGTCAGGTCTGCATGCCGTGCATCATCACGGGCTGGGCGTAGACCGTGCCGCCGGTCGCCATGGCGTGGATCTCGACCGTGACGGTCTTGGAGAAGTTGGTCTGGATGGCGCCGGGCAGCGCGCCCGTGAAGTCGTACGTGGAGCCGGCGGTGACCGTCGGGCCGAACTGCGTACCGTTGACGAGGACCTTCACCTGGCCCGTCGCGCCGCTGGACGCCCGGGTGTACATCGTCAGCCGCATCCGCGGCTGCCACATCGGGTTGAACGACTGGGCGATCATCGTGAACGTGCCGCTCGTCGTCTGCGGCCAGCGGACCTGGTTCTGGTCCATCGGCGGCAGCATCTGCAGCCAGGGCCGGGCGAGGCCGCCGGTCAGGATGTCGTCCGCGAAGATCTCGTGGCTGTAGCCGTCGAAGATGCGGATGACCGGCCGGGTGACCTTCGGGTCGCTGCCGCCCATGAGCAGGACGGGCGAGGTGCTCTGGTCGGTGTTGGTGCGCAGGACCGTGAACTGGCCGCTCGCCACCTGGTTGAGCGCCGGGCGGGTGTTGACGGCCGTGGACAGGGCCTTGAGCCGGCTCTCCATCTGGTTGAGCCGGTCGATGATGTCCTCGGGCAGCTGGGGCATCATGCCTCCTCGAGGTAGAGGTCGGCGGTGTCGGGCCGGCCGCGCTCCGGCGGGGTGACCTTGACGCCGACGATCCGGTAGCGGGCGTCCAGGCCCTGCGCGTACCACTCGTCGGTGATGCGGATGCGCGCGACGCGGCCCAGGAGCTGCGGCGGGACGATCCCGCCGAGGTGGATGCTGATCTCCGGGATCACGACGGCGCCGCGCGCCTGGTTCAGCTCCGCGCCCGCCAGCGCGTCGAGCGTGAGCTGGTCGGTGATCTCGTTGTGGTCCGAGGACAGGTCGAGCAGCGGCCAGCCGTCCACCAGCAGGTCCGTGGCGGTCTGCTGGCTGGAGAACAGCGGCCGGGACTCGGCCGCCGCGTTGGAGTTCACGGACGCGCCGCGGGCCACGGCGGTGGTGCCGCCGCGGGTCGCGTCGTACGGGAAGGAGTACGACAGGATGACGCCCGGCCGGTCGAAGAGCAGGTCGGTGGCGCCGGTGATGATCCGGGGCCAGCCGAGCCGCAGCTGTTTGACGCGGGCGCCGCTGACCGGGTCGCGGTAGACCAGGATCTGGTGCTCGAACCCGTTCTCCAGGCCCGCGAGCTGGTTCAGTGCCTCCAGGTAGACGGTCTCGTCGCCGGGCCGCCAGCTCGCCGTGCGCAGCACGCCGGAGGTCTCGTCGCCGAAGGCGATGCCGAGCCGGCGCGGTTCCTCGCCGGCGGGGGCGCCCGGGTGGTTCTGGGAGTCGAGCTCGCGCCACAGCCGGCGAGCGATCTCCAGCTGGTCGGTCGGGGTGGTGTACGTGATGTCCGTACGGATCCGGCGGCGGCTCGCGTACGAGTCGAAGGTCGCCGCCTGGATGCCGAGGGTCAGCACGCCCCGGCCGCTGGACTGCAGGGTGGTGGTCCAGACGATGCCGCCCCACCACAGGTCGCCGCCGCGCTCCAGATAGACGGCGGTGCGGCCCTCGCGGACCTTCTTGACCCGCTCGGCGATGGCCTTGTCGGGGATGGGGACGGTACCGGACAGCGAGCCGGACTTGCCGATGAAGTCGTCGAACTGGACGTCGCGCAGCGGCAGGATGTCCAGCGTCTGGTCGGTGAGCAGATCGCAGAAGATGGCCCGGTAGGGCGTGTCGAGTGCCATGGCGGGCCTCCTTACAGGACGTAGGTGGCGGAGACGCGGATGTTGCGGTTGGCTTCCAAGGAGCCGCCCGTGCTCCATGTGCGCAGTTCGATCTGGCCGTTGGTGTGGACGAGCGCCGCGCCCGATCCGTAGCCGTCGGAGGCGACGGCCTCCATGTCGATCGCCGGGCGCCAGCCCGCGGGCAGCGTGAGCAGCGACTCGTCGGGGAGGTGGCCGGTGGTGTCGATGGGGATCTTGGCGCCGTTGCGGGTGACGCTGACGCTCATGCTGCACAGACCGCTCTTGGTGCGCCGGGCGGTGAAGTAGTTCAGCGTCCAGCCGGTGAGGGCGGTCGCGCCGCTGGTGGTGGTCTCGTTCTCCACCGGCGGCTGGTAGGCCGCCCAGGCGGTGCCGTTCCAGCGCTGGAGCTGCCCGCCGTTGTAGTCCCGGTACTGGCCCGGGTAGCTGCCGGCGGTGACCGTGCCGCTGGGCGCGATGCCGCCGATCTCCTTCGGGTACGGGATCCAGGCGGCGCCGTCCCAGCGCTGGAGGGAGTGGGCGTTGTCGTTGTCCTGGTACTGGCCCGGGTAGGCGCCCGGCACGCCGCCGTTGTTGTAGACGGGGAGGATGCCGCCGGACGCGACGGTCGTCGCACGGAGGTCGGTGAGGGTGCCCGTGGCGGTCCAGTCGATGCCGCCGGTGCCGGCCGACGCTCCCGCCTTCACCTTCACCGCCACCAGGGCCAGCGAGCGGGCCGGGGCGGCAGGGGCGACCGGCGCGGCCGCCGGGGCGCCCTTGACGATCTCGATGCCGGCCTCGTACCTGCCGGGCGTGTCGGTGTCGTTGTCGTAGACGCGGAGCACGACGAGGTCGACGCGCGCGTTGAGCGCGTCGCCGTCGGCGAAGGTGAGCGTGAGGTCCTCGTCGAGGGCGACCGGGTAGGCGCCTTCGGTGGTGGTGCCCTGGATGACGGCCCTGCCGTGGGAGACGATGGCCGTCATCGGGCCGGCGGCGGCCACCGACAGGCCGCTGACCCGGTACTTCCCGTCGTACGAGCCGGGCAGGATGCCGGACCGGACGCCCAGCGGGTTGACGGGGGTGGTGGCGCCGATGTCGGTGATACGGGTGTGCTGTCGGGTCTGACCGGTGGGCAGCAGCCAGCCGGAGCGTACGGGCATGGGGATCTCCTGGAGTCTCCTGGGAAGGGCGGTCGGCCGGGGGAGAGGACGAGGGCCGGGCACTGGCGGGGAGCGGCGGGGACCGGACGGTCGGGACCCGGGGCGTGAGGCCGGGGGTCGGGACCGTCCGGTCGGGCCGGGGCCGGGACCTGCTCTCGGTGCGGACCGGTGGCGGGTGGCCGGTGGCCTTGAGGCCGGGTCAGTACTGGGCGTCGACGCGGATGAAGACGTTGTCGAACTCGGCGCTGACGGTGGCGGTGTAGACCCGGAAGCAGGCGGTCAGCGTGTAGGTGGCGCCCGGCGTCAGCCCCGACAGGCGACGGTGGGTCGCCACCGAGACGAAGTTGTCGGCGGCGGCGACCGCCGCGTAGTCGTCGTTCGGGTCCTGGACGACCGTCGCGCCCTGGGTGAGCTGGAGCGCCATGTACGCGTACGTGTCCTTGTTCGAACGCATCCGGGTACCGAAGTTCACGACCACGGCCTTCGACGCCGGGGCGGTGAAGGTCACCGTGAACGGGGTCCTGGTCGTGCCGAGCAGCGTCGGGGTGTACGCGGTCGACTTGGTGTTGCCCGCGTCGCTGAAGTCGTTGTAGTACGGCCCGCGGAACGCCGCCGCCCACGCGCTGCCGTTCCAGCGCTGCAGCTCGCCGTTGGTGCCGTCCCGGTACTGGCCGACGTAACTGCCCTGCGCGGTCGAGGCCGAGCTCGGGACCACGCCGCCGACCGCCTCCGGGTACGCGACCCACTTGCCGCCGTCCCAGCGCTGGAACTGGTTGTTCGCCGTGTCCTGGTACTGGCCCGGGTGGGCGCCCGGCAGCACCGCGTTCTCGACCGGCAGGATGCCGCCGACCGCGACGACCGGCGTGCGCAGGTCCTTCAGGGACGTGTTCCAGGGGATGCCGCCGTTGCCCGCGCTCGCGGCGGCCGGGACCAGCACCTCGTAAAGCGGCAGGCAGCGCGGCGGGACGGCCGCGGCCTTCGGGGTCGGGGCCGGCAGGCCCTGGATGACCTCGATCCGCGCCTCGTTGAGGTTGCTGCCGTCGTAGAGGTGGTCGTAGATCCGCAGGGTGACCAGGTCGACGCGGCCGTACTGGGCGTCGCCGGTGGAGAAGGTGACCTGCTCGGAGGCGGGCAGGGTGACCGGGTAGACGCCCTGGGAGATGTCGCCCTGGATGACGGCGCGGCCCTCGGAGACGGTCGCCGTCATGGCGGAGGCGCCGGTCATCCAGAAGCCGGCCAGCCGGTACTGGCCGTCGTACGAGCCGGGGATGATCCCGGAGCGGACCTGGACCGGGTTGATCATGGTCGTCGGCGTCTGGGTGAGCCGGGTGTCCTCGCGGGTCTGGCCTTTCTCGGCGACCCAACTGCTGCGCAGATTCATGGAGTTCTCCAGGTGAGGAGGGAGGGGAGGGGGTGGCTGCGGGGCGAGGCGGGGTGAGGGGCGTGAGGCGGGGCGAGGGGGCGGCTCAGGACCTGATCCACTGCGCGGACAGGTTGCTGTAGTAGCCGGAGCCGCCGAGCGTGCGGACCGCCGCGGTGTGGTTGTGGTAGCCGGAGAGCTGCACCACGTTGCCCGCGGTGAGCTTGAGCAGGCCCTCGCCGCCCACGGTGACGGCGCCGGTCGACGCCGGACCGATCCAGGTCAGCCGGGGCACGCCGACACCGCCGACGACGATCCGGGCGCCGCGTACGCCGGTCGTCGCGTCGCCGTTCCAGGTGACCCGGCCGGTCACCCGCCACCAGCCGGTGCGCGGGACGACGAAGCTGTCGGTGCCGTTCCAGCCGGTGAAGTCGTCGATGTCGACGTAGTTGAGGGTGATCGGCGTCCAGGTGCTCGCCGGCACGCTCTGCATCGTGGTCTGCGAGGCGCTGAACAGGATCGTGGCCTTGCCCTCGGCGTACTGCCAGGCCGCGCCGTCCCAGCGCTGGAGGATGCCGGCGTTGTCGCGGTACTGGCCGGTGTACGAGCCGGTCGTCGCGGCCCCGTGCGGGGCGATGCCGCCGATCGGCTTCGGGTACGAGATCCAGGTCGAGCCGTCCCAGCGCTGCAGCAGACCGGAGACGTCGCGGTACTGGCCGACGTACGCGCCCTTGAAACCGCTGGTCGGCATGATCCCGCCGAGCGCCGTCATCGGGTAGTGCATCGTCGTGACGGCGGTCTGCCAGGCGATGCCCCCGGTACCGGCCGAGGTGCCCGCGGGCACCGCGATCGTGTACAGCGGGAAGGCGCTGCCGGGGCCGGACACCGGCGCCGCCGGGGTGGCCGAGGGCAGGCCCTTGACCAGCCGGATCACCGCCTCGGTCCGGCCGCTCTTGTCGTACGTGTCGTCGAGGACGGCCAGCTCGACCAGGTCGATCCGGCCGTACTGCGGGTCGCCGTCCGCGAGCGTGAGCGTCTCGGGGGCGGTCACCGCGAGCATGTACGCGCCCTGGGCGGTGTCGTTGCCCTGGACGACGGCCCGGCCGGTGCCGATCACACAGCTCATCGCGCCGGAGCCGGTCAGCGCGAGCCCGCCCGGCACGATGCCGGGGCGGGACCGCAGCGGGGTCTCGGAGGCGCTCTGCCCGTTGGGCGTGAGCAGCGCGGACAGCGCGATCCGGGTGTCCTCGCGGGTCTGGCCGGAGGACTGGAGCCAGGCGGCCCGTACGGTCATGTGGTCACCTCAACGGTCGGATGGGGAAGGGGACTTCGGCGCACCGGGTGCCCCGGTCACCACTCGGCGCTGCGCCAGCGCACCGTCATCAGCGCGTCGGGGGTGGCACCGTCGGGCCGGAACGCCAGCTCCGTACGGCCCGGTTCGAGCAGGAACAGCTCCTCCGGGCTGGAGTCCGCCATCGCGGTGTGGCGGCGGGACGCGGTGTTGTTGAGGGTGACCGTGCCCGCGGCGGTGTCGACGACCAGCTCGTCGCCGGCGGCCAGGTCGATCGCGTACCGCAGCCGGCGCTTGCTGACCCGCTCGGTGACCGTCGGCATGGAGCACGGGCCGCGGAAGACGATCACCGGGTGGGTGGCCGCGGAACCGGTGTTCTCGGCGACGGCGTCGCCGGTGGACTGGGCCCGGCCCCAGTCCAGCGGCCAGGCCAGCGGCCAGTTCAGGCCGGTCTCCGGCTGCGGGGCGGTGGTGGACGCGGACTGCTCGTAGACGACGTAGCGGCGCGGGTCGGAGGCCAGCCACTGGATCGACATGCGCGAGCTGCCCTGGGTGGCGAAGCCCTGGTCGGCCGGCACCACGCGCTGGGCGATCCGGGCGCGTACGGCGAGCAGCTCGCCGTGCAGCCGTACGGTCAGCCAGCGCTCCTCGTCCAGGAGGGCGAGCGACTGGCGCAGCGCGCGCAGGGCCTCGGGGACGCCGTCGAACTCGGGCATCAGGACGATCGTGCCGCCGACCTTGCGCGGCTTGGCGTAGCGCGAGCCCGGCCAGGCGCCGTGCGAGGTGGGCCGGTCGGCGTCGGAGGAGTCGTACTCGGGCAGGTCCTCCCAGCCGGACAGACCCGAGCGGTCCACGGCGAAGGGGGTGCCGGGGCCGATGAGCAGGCCGGCCCACTGCATCTGCCCGTCCTGGGTGATGAGCGAGCCAGGGGCGAGGTCGGCGGTGTAACTGTTTCCGGCGTAGCCGGGGGTGTTCTCGGCCATGGGGCCGTCACCTCACTTCTGAGGGCGGGTGGGTGGTGGTCGGCGCGGCGCGGGGCGGGGCGGGGCGGGGCGGGACGCGGGGGCGCGGGGGTGCCGGGCGAGACGCAGAGGTGCCGGGTGGGCGTCGGCGGTGGGTGCCGGCGGTGCCGGGCGGCCGGGCGGCCAGGTGGGTGTCAGCAGCGGGCGCCGGCGAGGAACAGCAGGTCCTCGGCGGTCGACCGGGGGCCGGCCCCCGGGTCCTCGTGGAAGTCCCGGATCCGGTGCGGCGGCCGGGGCGCCTCGGTGATCGCCGGGACGCGCCGGCTCTCCAGGACGGCCAGCGGATCGATGCGCGGGGCGTCGGCGGCGCCGGGGAAGACGACACCGCCGTCGGCGAGCATCGGCAGCTTGGGGATGTCGACGCCGAAGTGCTTGCCGAGAAGGTTGAAGCTGAGCTTGTTGAGCCCGTCGATGATCCAGTTGGCGAACGCGACCAGCCCGCTGATCGGCCCCTTCACCACCCCGAGCACCGCGTTCAGCCCGCCCTTGACCAGCTCGCCCATGCCGTTCAGGGCCTTGCCCGCGGCGTCCTTGGCGTGCCGGAAGAAGCCGGGGATCTTGTCCGTGAAGAGGGAGAGGAGGGGATGGATCACGCTCTTGATGCCGCCGATGGTGCGCGACGCGATGCCGCGCAGGGCGTTGACGGCGGAGGTGACGGTGGAGCGGGCGTGGGTGAGGCCGTCGATCGCGGTGACGAGGACCTTCAGGACGGTCGTGACCACGGTGAGGTAGCCCTTGAAGTACGTCCCGATGACGGTGCCGAGCAGCTTGATCACCGGCTGGAGGAACTTCCAGACGGACTGGAAGCCCTTGAGGGCCTGCTGGAAGACCTGCCTGATGACGCGCTGACCGGTCTCGGTGTTCACGGCGTACTCGATGAGCCAGGCGGCGACCGGGACCAGGATGCCGGCGAGGAAGCCGAGCGGGCTGCTCTTCATCGCCAGGTTGACGCCGGTCATGGCGACCGACGCGACCTCCATCACCGTGCCGTACGTGCTCATGAGCTTGGTGATGGTGTCCGCGAAAGGCAGCAGCGGGAGCAGCAGGTCCAGCAGCATGCCGAGGGCCGGCCCGGCGAGCAGCCCGGCCACGACGCCCGCCTTGCCCGCCACGGTCCCGAGCTTCCGGAACCCGTTCGCCGCCTTGGACCGCTGAATCCGGCGGACGGGGCCGGCGGCGCCGGACGCGTCACGGCCGACGGCCCGTACGGACGAGGCGGCCGTACGCAGTCCGTCGACGAGCTTGTCCATACCGCCGGAAGCCCGCCGTGCGTCGTCCTTGATCCGCGTCAGCGCGCCGCTCGCGTCCCCGAGACCGCGCCGCAGCGTCGACAGGACCGGTTCGACACCCTGGAACGGGTTGCGGAAAGCGGCGGCGGCACTCATCCGCGTGCCTTCGCCAGGTACATCAGCGCGTCGGCGGTGGACTGCGGGTCGCTGCCCTTGGACGCGTGGTAGTGCTCGATGTGCAGCCCGGCGCCCATGCCCTGGCCCGCCTGCATCTGCGCCTGCATCCGGGCGCGGCGGGCGGTGACGGCGAGCAGCCGGTCCAGCTTGGAGAGCGGGAGCACGGCCTCGGCCTCGCCGGCCTCGGCGAGGATCGCCGGGACACCGCCGTTGCGGGGCATGACGACACCACCGGTGGCGAGCATCGGGATGGTCGGGATGCTGACGCCGAAGGTCTTGCCGCCGACGAGCGGCACCCAGCCGGGGACGCTGACCTTGACCCGGTTCAGGGCGCCGATCATCCGGTTGATCAGGCCGATGACGGCGTTGATCGGGCCGGAGACGCCGCTCTTGATGCCGTTGAACGCCCGGGACGCGATGTCCTTCAGGCCGTTCCAGATGGAGGACATCTTGTCCTTGACGGCCTGGAAGGCGCTCGGGATGGCGCTCTTGACCCAGTTGATCACCGGGGTGATCACGGACTTGATGCCGTTCCAGACGGTGCTGATGACCGTCTTGATCGCCTTCATGACCGTGGTGATGACGGTCTTCCAGATGTTCACGTAGGTCTTGATGACGGTCGCGACCGCCTTGACCACGGTGGAGACGGCCGACTTGATGCCGTTCCAGACGGTCTTGATCAGGTCGCCGGCCTTCTTCATGATCGGCCCGATGGCCTTCATGACGGCGCTGATCACGACCTTGATCGCGTCGAACGCCTTCTTGATGACGTTCTGCATCGTCTTCGACCGGGTCGCCATCTCGACGACCTTCTCGATGAGCGGCATGAACAGTTCGAGCAGCCGGGCGAGCAGATTGCCCTTCATCGACTTGTTGAGCTTGTCCTGGCCCTTGGACGCCTTGCCCGCGCCCGTCTCGTACTTCCCGAGCTTGGTGCCGGCCGACTCGCCGGTCCTGCCGGCCTTGGTCATCGCCTTCTCGGCGTTGTCCGAGGCGGTCTTCAGGCTCTTGAGCTGGGTGCTGGAGGTCTGCGCGTTGCTCTTGAGGTTCTTCAGCTGACCGGACGCCGAGTTCCCGGCGTCCCCGACCTTCCTGACGTCGGCGGCGGCGCCGGACGCCTGGGTCTTGAGATTGCGCAGGGTGTCGGACGCCTTCTTCACGGAACTGGTGAGAGACATGGGTTACCTCCTTCCGGGGGTGGGATGGGTCAGATCGCGGCGGCGGCGTCGCGGGCCGCGTTCTTGAGGCTGTTGAACGCCTGGGCGACCTGACCGCCCGCCTTGGCCAGCCGCTCGGCGGATTTGGCGGCGGAGGAGAGGGTGGCGGCCTTGGGGAGTTGCCGCCAGCGCTCGGGGTCGAGGTGCCGCTGAGCGCCGACGAGCTTGCCTCCGGCCTTCGCCACCTGCTGCATCTTGTTGGGGTCGGCCTGGTTCATGGCCTTGTTGACCTTGTCGAGCTTGCGAGGGTCCGGGATCTTGCCCGGATCGAACTGATTCAGCGCACTCGCGGTCTGGGTGATCTTGGAGGCGTCGACGCCGGTGACGGCGGCCTTGATCCTCTCGATGCTGTCTGCCGTCTTGGCGAGGCTTCGCGCGTTCGGCAGTTCCCGGACCTCGCGGTTGAACTCCCCGATCTTCGGGTTGAGGTCGGCGAGGGCGTCGCGCAGCGGCTGGAGCGTCGACGCGGCCGGCGGGTTGGCCAGGGAGCCCAGGCCGCCGGCGGATTCCTCGCGGGTTCGGACCTGGTCACGGTCCTGGAGGCGGGGGAAGGTCCCGTTGTCGTTCATCGCCAGGATCTGGTTACGGGCGAAACGGCCGCCGGTGATCCTGGAGACGCCGTTCAGGATCCCGCCCTGGAGCAACCGCTGGAAGTTCCTGAAGTTGGCCAGCATCAGGAGGCCGATGGCGGGGATCAGAAGGCCCGAGAGGGCCGAGGCGAAGTACGGGGCGAAGACCTTGAAGCCCTCGCCCTCCTTGATCTTCTCGACGCCGGCCGCGACGCCGCCCAGTCCGGCGGCCTCCAGCCACTCCGTGACGGGGGCCTTGGTGGCCTCCTTGTGGATGTCGGCGATCTTCGAGGAGATGTCGCCTTCGAGCTTGCTCTTGATCTCGTTGACGGTGCTGTTGGTCTGGCTGACCTGAGCGGAGAGGGAGTTGAGTGTCGCCTCTCCTCCTGACGGCTCTGCTGGGTGCATGGGTTCGCTCCGCTTCTGGCCGAGTGCGGCCAAGCGCTGAAAGCCCCTGCCGGAAGAGCTTCGGCAGGGGCTCGTACTGAGGAAGAGCGGTTCGGCTGTCGGGGCCGGTCGCGTGGAGCCTGAAGCCGGTCGCCTCAGGCGGTGATTTCGAGCGCGAGTTCGG
Organism: Streptomyces laurentii; assembly: GCF_040635425.1. NCBI lineage: Bacteria > Bacillati > Actinomycetota > Actinomycetes > Kitasatosporales > Streptomycetaceae > Streptomyces > Streptomyces laurentii. The sequence continues at coordinate 61,518 of NZ_JBEYHT010000003.1, forward strand.
TGACGGCGCAGGCCGCCGCGATCGCACGGACGAGGATGGCGGCGATGGTGCCGAACGACGTGAACCCGGGATCGAGGGAGTCGATGACGACGACCTCCGGTTTCCGGCGGTCGTAGACGATGCCGATGCTTGTCCCCGGGCGAAGGCCCGCCGAGTCCGAGGTTCCCGTCCTGGCCTCGACCGTGATCGTGGTGCTGCCCGGGACGGTGAACTCGACCACGGGGAAATGGCGCGGTTCTGATGAACCGTGGATCTCCTGATCGCGCGCGAACGGACCGGAGTGGTGACGCCCGGCGTCGCCGGCGTCGGGGTCCGCGAGGCGTTCGGGCGGTGGGACGGCCAGGGTGTCCAGTCGCGGTCGTCCCACCATAGGGGCCGGTTCCGTGCGGAGGGGCGGCGGCAGGCGGAAGGAGGCGCTCAGGCTCGCCCGCGGAATTGTGGGTCAGGCCCGCTTGCGGCGGGCCTCGGCCAGGGCATCGTTCCAGCCGGCCGTGTACGCGTGGATCTCGCGAGCCTCGATCTCGGCGTCGAGGGTGGCGAGCAGCGCGCGCTTGTCGAGGGGGCCGGGACCGCGGAGCAACGCGTCGACGCGGTCGTGGAGCGTGTTCCCCGAGCGACTTCCCCCGGTCTGAGACGTCATGGTGCCCTGCCTTCCGAAAATCGAACGTGCGTGCGAAGCATTGTCGAGTAAGGGTTCGAGATTTGTCGAGCATGAAACGCCTGACAGGGCGTCTGACGAGGGCCGTTCCAGAGGGGTTGAACCTCGATCACGGCCTGTGTTCGACCCAGGTAGTCTGGAGGGCGCGTTCCCTGGACCTGACACAGTCGGGGGGCGAGGGGCGCGAGGGGCGCGTGGGGACCCCAGGGGGTTGGAAGGCAGTGCGGACGCATGGAATCGGAGCCGGGCGCCGGCCGGCGGGAACAGGTCATCGACTGGCTCGAAGCCCATCCGGACCTGCCTCATCTCTTCGCCCGTGTCGCCGAGCTCGTCCATGTCGCCGGGTACGCCCCTGAGGACCTCGTCGTCCTGCCGCGCGGCGAGATCGACCGGCGGGAGGCCGCCGCCTTCACCGCCGGCTGGGCCGAGGCCGTGTCGGACGAACTGCCCCGGATCCGCCGCGAGTACGAGAAGCGTGTCGCCGACGCGTACGCGCAGGGCCAGGCCGACGCGCGGGGCATCCGGCAGCCGCAGCGGCGTGCCGGCAACGCCGATAACGCCGACAACCCCGACGGCGCCCGGGTCATCACCCTGCCCTTCGCCCGGCTGCTCGAACCGCCCGCCGCCGTCCTGCGCGCCGAGGAGCGGGTCCGCCGGGAGCGCGAGATGTTCGAACGGCGCGCCGAGGGCGACTCCGTACCGGAGGCCGAGCCAGAAGCCAGTTCCGGCCCCGGCCCCGGGCCGGAGCCCGAGGCGCGGGTCACCGCCCAGGAGAGCCGGGCCCGCCGCTCCCCTCCCCAGCCGGTACGGAAAGTGATGCGCGGCAAGGGCGGGCGGCCGATCGTGCCGCCGCTCGACAGCGTGCCCGGGCAGGCCGGCGCCGACCGCCGCGAGGCCGAGGCCGGCGAACCGGACGGACGCGCGGGCGGCAGGGGGCGCCGGCTCTCCGACCGGGCCAGGGCCCTGGAGGAGCGAGCGCAGGAAGTGCCCCCGGAGCCCGCTCCCTGATGGGAACGGGCTCCGGGGGTGCGGTTCAGCCGAAGAAACGGGCGAGGGCGACGGGCGTGACCGCCCCGCCGGTGGTCGCCGACGAGGCGGTCGCGCCGGCTTCGGCCTCACCCTTGCCGCTCTCGGCTTCGTCGTCCGCGTCCGTGTCCCCGTCCGAGCCGGAGCCCGTCCCTGGACGCGGCACCGGCTGCGGCGGCTCCGGCGGGTCGTCGTCCTCGCCGGTGTTGACGCAGGCGAACATCCAGTTGGCGACGGCCAGATGGTCCACCGCCGCCGCCAGCAGATGGTCGCCGACCGACCAGTCTGCCGACTCGCCGTGCAGCTCCCGCAGCACGGCGCTGTCGTTCGGCAGGTTCTTGATCAGCACCGACAGGCGCCGGCTGGACAGCGTGCCGCGGTGCCAGTCGAGCAGGTCGGTGCCGTAGTGACGGAGCAGGTCCGCCTCGAGTGCCTCGGCGTGTTCGTCGACGAACTCGACGAGGCTCAGTCTTCCCCCAGGCCGAGCCCGGTCTCCTTGCCGTAGGCCTCCAGGATGGCGGCGACGTCCTGCATGGTGATGTCGTGCTGCTCGAAGCGGACGAACTGCGCCTCGCCCATCAGGAGTTCGAGCAGCCCGTCCACGTCGTTGTCGTCGAGCTTGCGCAGCGCCTTCGCGGTCGCGCGGGAGAGCTCGGTGGGGAGGGTGTAGGTCTCGCCGTCCAGTTCGAAGCTCCAGTTGCGGCCGGAGGCCTCCTGGCGCTGGGCGCGAGCGGCGTTGACGTCGAAACGGGCCATGGGTGCGTACTCCTGTGTCCGAGTGCGTGAGGTGCGTGCGTGAAGAGAGGAGAGGGTGGTGCCACTGGTGCGGGTGGTGCCGCTGGTACGGGTGGTGCGGGCCCCGGGCGGGGGCGGCACGACGGTCGCCGCCCCGCCCCCGCCCGGGAAGGGGTCAGCTCGCGGCGTACTGGCCGTCCTTCATGAGGAAGGTGGCCAGCGGCGCGCCGTCACCGTTCGACATGGCGCTGAAGGTGATGCCCAGGGTGGACGCCGCCTTGCGGGCCAGCTTGATGTCGTCGGAGGCGGTCACCTGGCCGCGCGGGATGATGAAGCGGTACGTGACCGGGGTGGAGCTGCCGGCCGGGAGGTCGGTGAACTCCAGGCCGAGGGCGCGGACGTCCACGTACGGACGCTCGGCGATCTCGTACTTGTACGTGCCGGTCGACCCGGTCGGCGACTGCTCGACCGCGCCGCCGCCCATGAAGAACGGCAGCGTCTCCTCGTTGAACTGGAGCATGCTGAACTTCAGCGAGAGGTCACGGGCGGAGTAGACGTAGTGCACCGGGGAGACCGACTGCCAGGAGTCGACGGCCTCCAGCTTGTCCTTCTTGGAGAAGGTGACGCCGTCGCCGGTGGTGAGGCCGAGGTCGGTCCAGTCCGTCCAGTCGGCGGAGGGGATGCCGGTGCCGAAGGCGGGGACCTTGGTGCCGACCTTGGCCACGTAGAGCTTGCCGGTTCCGGCGACGCGGATCTCGGCGGCGTTGTTTCCTGCCATGGTGGGGTTTCTCCTTGGGTGAGAGGGCGAGCCGCCCCGGATGCCAGGGCGGCTCCGGGTACGGCGAAGGCCCCGCCGGAGGGGCCGGCGAGGCCTGGTCTGTGGGGTGGTGCGCGCCGTACGGCCTGCCGCGGGCGGCGGCCGCGCCGGCGAGGCGGCTACGGAGCCACGAGCTACAAGCTGCGCGGCTCCGCGATCCACGGGGCTACGGGGCTCTGGGGCTACGGGGCTACGGGGCGACGGTCAGAGCGAGCTGGATGACGCACAGGTAGCGGTGGGCGCCCCGGTAGAGGTAGTCGGGCATCCAGCGCGGGCCGTCCATCTCCTCCGCGTCCTGGACGAGATTGGCGCCGATCCGCTGGCCCAGCTTGTCGAGCAGGGCCTTGCGGGCCGCGTTGGCGAGGACGTGGGCCGCGCTCTTCGTCGGGCCGTACACCTCGAACTCGATCAGCGGCTTGTCCAGGTGCAGGTCGCCGATCCAGGCGCCGCCGCGGCGGTTGACCAGGACGGCGTTCTGCGTGCCGTCGAAACCGGCGGGCGCCTGGACGGCGACCGTGGCGCCGGCCAGCGCCGGGTCGGCCTTGAGGACGTCGACGACCAGCTTCTCGACGTCCGGGAACGCACTCGGGGGAGTGGTCATGACTGCTCCTCGGAGAGGGGGAGGGAAGGGGCGGTACGGGGTGCCGCCCGGGGCGCTCGACGCGGGGGAGGGGCGAGGGCGCGGAGCGGCGCCCGGACGGCGAACGGCGAAGCCGCCGCCCGTCCTGCGGGCGCAGCTCCGCCGCTGCACCAACTGTGACAGGGAGCGTGCGCGCACGCAACTAATTGGGGAAAGTGGCCTCCCGAGTGATCGCCGCGATCCCCGCCCGGGCCTTGAAAGCCCAGCTCAGAGGCCGGATAGTGGGCCGCCCGCCCGGCGACCGTCATCCGTCGCGCCGACCCAGGAGCCGCCCGTGCCCGCCATATCGCCCGCCCCCGCCGCCTCCGCCCCCACCGCCCCCACCGCCCCCTCCGTCTCCGCCGCCCGTAGCGCCGGCCGCCCGCGCCTGCTGTTCGTCACCGACCTCGCCTACCCGGCCCGCGGCCGGCGCTACTGCGACGAGGACATCGGCCTCACCGCCCGCCTCCGCGCCGACTTCGACCTCGCCCTGTGCCACCCGCGCGACGCCGCCGCCCTCATGGACGGCTTCGACGCCGTGATCGTCCGCAACAGCGGCCCCGTCCTGCACTACCAGGACGCCCACGACGCCTTCCGCGCCGAGGCGGCCGCGCGCGGCGTCCGCGTCTACAACCCCGTGCACGGGCGCGGCGACATGGCCGGCAAGCAGTACCTGCTCGACCTCACCGCCGCCGGCTACCCGGTCATCCCCACCGTCGACCGCTCCGCGCACCTGGACCGGCTGCCCGCCGCCGAGACGTACGCGGTCAAGCCCAAGGCCGGCGCCGACTCCATCGGGCTGCGCTTCCTGCCGTACGGGGAACTGGCCGGACTCGACGAGCTCGACGTACCCGACCCGCGCGACGGCTCCGACCGCGGGGGCGGCGGCGCGCTCCTCGTCCAGCCCCGCGTCGACTTCGTCCACGAGGTGTCCTTCTACTTCGTGGACGACCGCTTCCAGTACGCGCTGTACGCCCCCGACCCCGGGCAGCGCTGGGTCCTGGAGCCGTACGAGGCCACCGAGGACGACGTGCGCTTCGCCCGCCGCTTCGTCGACTGGAACACCCTCGACCACGGCGTCCAGCGCGTCGACGCCTGCCGGACCCGGGACGGCGGGCTCCTCCTCGTCGAGCTGGAGGACCTCAACCCGTATCTCTCCCTGGACCGGGTGCCGGAGCCCGTGCGGGATCGTTTCGTCGCCGACCTCACGGAGTCGCTGCACGCGTTCCTCGCGGCATGACGACGAAGCGCCCCACGTCTCGTTCTCGTCCGAGACGTGGGGCGCTTCGTCGTGCGTGTGTTCGTCGAGCTCAGGCGGTACGGGTACGGGGACCGGGCCGACCGCGCACCGCGCGTTCCGCCGCGAAGACGTCCTCCAGGCGGAACAGCTGCGCCCGGCCGGCCTTCCCCGCCGCCCGCAGGTGGCCGAGCTGGACCCACTTCCGGATGGTCGCCGGGGCGACCCCCGCCTCCTCGGCGGCCAGCGGGCCCGGGATCAGGGCGGGCACGGCGGTCGGCCGGGAAAGCGCGGTCGGACTCAGCATGAGGTCTCCTTCGTGTCGTCCATCGCCGCCTCGATCTCGTCGGTACGGGCCCCCGACGCGTCCGCCAGCTCCGCCCACCGTTCCTCGGGCCACAGGTGCCGGTAGGCCGGGTCGTCCTGGCAGCCGCACGCCGCGTCCGTACACAGGCAGGCCGGGTTCACGCACAGCACCGCCCGCCGGTCCGGGAAGGCCCGCAGCGACACCGAGTCGCACCACGGGCAGCGCCCCGCCACCCGCACGATCGTCTCCGCGTCGCCCAGCGTCCGGGCGCACCGGCGGGCCATGCGGCGGATCTCGTCCCGTACGTGCCGGGCCAGTACGGGGTGCGCGGCCACCGCGTCCCGCAGACCGACGATCCGGCGCAGCCGTTCGACGACCGCCGCCCGGCGCGGCCTGGGCCGTCCGAGCCGCGCGCACACCGCCTCCTCCAGCTCCACCACGCCGTCGGTGATGTCGCGGATGGCGTCGGAGACGTGCAGCCGGATGGGCGCGGCGCCGTGTCCGGGGACGACCAGGCCGTGCCGCTGCTCCAGCAGCAGCGCCTCGCGCCGCTCGGCGCGGATCAGCTCGTCCTGTCCGGGGCGCGGGGCGGTGGACACGGCCGGGGCGGGGCCGCGGCGGCCGGGCGCGAGCTCCTCGGCGAGCTCGGGGAACTGGCGTACGAGGGAGGCGGCCCACAGTGCGAGGTCCCGCATCACCCGCTCGGAGGCCGGCGGTCCGCTCGGCGCCGCGTCGGTCTCGGGGCGTCGCTCAGCCACACCGCGTCCAGCAGTGATTTCGGGTCGCTCGGCCACGCCGTCTCCCGCAGTGGTCTCGGGTCGTCGCTCAGCCACGGCCGCCTCCCGCGGTGGCGAGCGGGCTCGGGGCGGGGCCGGCGGGCGTCTCGGCCGGCTCGCCGCGCCGGCGGCGGGGCCGCACCGGCCGCCCGTTGCGCCACAGGCGGCCCGCGCAGACGCCGTCGAACCAGCTCTCGGCGGGGGCGACGGTCGCCTCGCACTCCCGGCTCACGGGGCAGACGGCGCAGGCCCGCAGGGCCGGGGCCGCCTCGGTGCCGCGCCGGGAGAAGACGACGGTCGGGGAGAGGCCGGCGCACGCGGCGGTGGCCTGCCAGGGGGAGGTGTCGGGCTGCTGCAAGGAGGTTCTCCACGGTCCGGGGCCTCCGCCAGGGGCCGGGGGCCGGGAGGCGGGAGGCCGACGAGTGCGGCGCGGAGCACACTAGACACGTTGCGTGCGAGCGCGCAACCAACTTCGGGCGCACTCCGGCTCGCCCCGCTTGTGCCCTACCTGACGCTCTTCCGGATTTCTTCACTGGTTCGTCACGATTGCGTGCTCGAAAGCACGTAATTCTGTGCGCGCAAGCACGCTAAAGTAAGGGGCCCGAAGGGTGGGGGAGTGAGGGAGCAGGACACATGAGCACTCAAGGGCTCGACGAGTTCGCGGCCTGGGTCGAGGGTCTGATGCGAGCGCGCGGCTACGACATCGACAGCCCCCGGGGTGGCGGGAAGTCGCGCATCGCCGACGAGGCCGGCGTGCACCGCGCCGCCGTGACCCGGCTGCTGCAGCGGCAGAGCATGCCCGACCTGGAGACCATGCGCAGGATCGCCCCGCTTCTCGGGGTGTCGGTCCGCGACATGCTCATCCGGTCCGGGCGGGTGACCCCGGAGGAGCTGCCGCTCGCCGCGGATCTGCTGCCGCCGGGCGACTGGCAGCCGACCATGGAGGACTTCGCGCGCTGGCTCGGCGTTCCCGACGAGCGGATGGGCGTCTTCGTCAAGGTCGTCAACCAGTTCCTCGACCCGGAGGTGGACGGGGCCGACGCCCGCCGCGCCGCCCAGGACTGACCCGCACCGCCCAGGACCGATCCGCGAGGCGGCCCAGGACCGATCCGCGAGGCCGGGAGGTGCCCGGCGGCACCCGACGGGACCCGGCCGGGACCGCGCCGGACCCGGATCGCCGCCCCGGAGCCTCCCGCTCCGGTGGCGCCTCCCAGGGGATCCGCCGCCCTCGCCCCGCCCCGGGGCCCGTACGGACCCCTCCAGGCCCGTACGGGCCCTCTCGGGAAGGCTCTCCCCGGGCCTGTTCGGGGCCGTCGTTTCGGCCAGTGGCGCGGGGGGCCGCCCGCGTGGGCATTTGTTTTGACCGGAGTCCATGCGGTAGGTACGCTCATGCCTTGTGCCTGGGGTGTGCCCGGAGCCGTGTGCGTGTCCTCAACCGCACACAAGGTTCCGAGACCGGCCACCGTGATCCGCACCTTTCCGCCCTCGGCGGGGGTCCGCGTGATTCGACACACCCGACCGCGTGGGTCGGTGACGTTCCAGGTTAGTTTGACGAACGGCACACAGAAACCGGAGAAGTAGTGCCTACGATCCAGCAGCTGGTCCGGAAGGGCCGGCAGGACAAGGTCGAGAAGAACAAGACGCCCGCACTCGAGGGTTCCCCTCAGCGCCGCGGCGTCTGCACGCGTGTGTTCACGACCACCCCGAAGAAGCCGAACTCGGCCCTCCGTAAGGTCGCGCGTGTGCGTCTGACCTCCGGTATCGAGGTCACGGCCTACATCCCGGGTGAGGGACACAACCTGCAGGAGCACTCCATCGTGCTCGTGCGTGGTGGCCGTGTGAAGGACCTGCCGGGTGTTCGTTACAAGATCATCCGCGGTTCGCTTGACACCCAGGGTGTCAAGAACCGCAAGCAGGCTCGCAGCCGTTACGGCGCCAAGAAGGAGAAGTAAGAATGCCTCGTAAGGGCCCCGCCCCGAAGCGCCCGGTCATCATCGACCCGGTCTACAGCTCTCCTCTTGTCACCTCGCTGATCAACAAGATCCTGCTGGACGGCAAGCGTTCCACCGCCGAGCGCATCGTGTACGGCGCCATGGAGGGTCTTCGTGAGAAGACCGGCCAGGACCCGGTCATCACGCTGAAGCGCGCTCTCGAGAACGTCAAGCCGTCCCTCGAGGTCAAGTCCCGCCGTGTCGGTGGCGCCACCTACCAGGTGCCGATCGAGGTCAAGCCGGGTCGTGCCTCCACCCTCGCGCTGCGCTGGCTGGTCGGTTACTCCCGCGCCCGTCGCGAGAAGACCATGACCGAGCGCCTCATGAACGAGCTCCTCGACGCCTCGAACGGCCTCGGTGCTGCGGTCAAGAAGCGCGAGGACACGCACAAGATGGCCGAGTCCAACAAGGCCTTCGCGCACTACCGCTGGTAGTCGCAACCCACATCGAGACCGAGAGAAGACTGAAGCCTTATGGCTACCACTTCGCTTGACCTGGCCAAGGTGCGCAACATCGGCATCATGGCCCACATCGACGCGGGCAAGACGACCACCACCGAGCGGATCCTGTTCTACACCGGCGTTTCGTACAAGATCGGTGAGGTCCACGACGGCGCCGCCACGATGGACTGGATGGAGCAGGAGCAGGAGCGTGGCATCACGATCACGTCTGCTGCCACCACCTGCCACTGGCCGCTCGAGGACGTCGATCACACGATCAACATCATCGACACGCCGGGTCACGTCGACTTCACCGTCGAGGTGGAGCGTTCGCTGCGCGTGCTCGACGGTGCTGTCACCGTGTTCGACGGCGTGGCCGGCGTCGAGCCCCAGTCCGAGACCGTCTGGCGTCAGGCGGACCGCTACGGCGTTCCGCGTATCTGCTTCGTCAACAAGCTCGACCGCACCGGTGCCGACTTCCTGCGCTGCGTGGGCATGATCGACGAGCGCCTCGGCGCGACCCCGATCGTCATGCAGCTCCCGATCGGTGCCGAGGCCGACTTCCAGGGCGTCGTCGACCTCGTCCGCATGAAGGCTCTCGTCTGGTCCGCCGACGCGAGCAAGGGCGAGATGTACGACATCGTCGACATCCCGGCCGACATGCAGGAGCTCGCCGAGGAGTACCGCGGCAAGCTGCTCGAGGGTGTCGCCGAGAACGACGACGAGCTCATGGAGCTCTTCCTCGAGGGCACCGAGCCCACCGAGGAGCAGCTCTACGCGGCCGTCCGTCGCATCACGATCGCCTCGGGTTCCGCCGAGTCGACCACGGTCACCCCGGTGTTCTGTGGCACCGCGTTCAAGAACAAGGGCGTTCAGCCCCTGCTCGACGCCGTCGTGCGCTTCCTCCCCTCGCCGCTCGACGTCGAGGCCATCGAGGGCCACGACGTCAAGGACGCCGAGGTCGTCGTCACGCGCAAGCCGTCCGAGGACGAGCCGCTGGCCGCCCTCGCGTTCAAGATCGCGAGCGACCCGCACCTCGGCAAGCTCACCTTCGTCCGGGTGTACTCGGGCCGCATGGAGGCCGGCACCGCGGTGCTGAACTCCGTGAAGGGCAAGAAGGAGCGCATCGGCAAGATCTACCGTATGCACGCGAACAAGCGTGAGGAGATCGACTCGGTGGGCGCCGGCGACATCGTCGCCGTCATGGGCCTGAAGCAGACCACCACCGGTGAGACGCTGTGCGACGACAAGAAGCCGGTCATCCTGGAGTCCATGGACTTCCCGGCGCCGGTCATCCAGGTCGCGATCGAGCCCAAGTCCAAGGGTGACCAGGAGAAGCTGGGTGTCGCCATCCAGCGTCTCGCGGAGGAGGACCCCTCCTTCCAGGTTCACTCGGACGAGGAGACCGGCCAGACCATCATCGGTGGTATGGGCGAGCTTCACCTCGACATCCTCGTCGACCGTATGCGTCGCGAGTTCAAGGTCGAGGCGAACGTCGGCAAGCCGCAGGTCGCGTACCGCGAGACGATCCGCAAGGCCGTCGAGCGCGTGGACTTCACCCACAAGAAGCAGACCGGTGGTACCGGTCAGTTCGCCAAGGTGCAGATCGCGATCGAGCCGATCGAGGCCGGCGAGGCCTCGTACGAGTTCGTGAACAAGGTCACCGGTGGCCGCATCCCCAAGGAGTACATCCCCTCGGTGGACGCGGGCGCGCAGGAGGCCATGCAGTTCGGCATCCTGGCGGGCTACGAGATGACCGGTGTCCGTGTCATCCTGCTCGACGGTGCCTACCACGAGGTCGACTCCTCCGAGCTCGCCTTCAAGATCGCCGGTTCGCAGGCCTTCAAGGAGGCCGCGCGCAAGGCGTCGCCCGTGCTCCTCGAGCCGATGATGGCCGTCGAGGTCACCACGCCCGATGACTACATGGGCGAGGTCGTCGGCGACATCAACTCCCGCCGTGGCCAGATCCAGGCCATGGAGGAGCGTCACGGTGCCCGCATCGTGAAGGGCCTCGTGCCCCTGTCGGAGATGTTCGGCTACGTCGGAGACCTCCGCAGCAAGACCTCGGGTCGCGCAAGCTACTCGATGCAGTTCGACTCCTACGCCGAGGTTCCGCGGAACGTCGCCGAGGAGATCATCGCGAAGGCCAAGGGCGAGTAACGCTCCGCGTTTCCACGCTTTAGGCTTGACACCGACCGCCGGGGAAGGACCCGGAAGGGAACATCCCCGGCGGGCGGCACCCCAGCAAAGATCATCCTGGCGCCGATGAAGCAAGGCGTTCAGAACCACTCCACAGGAGGACCCCAGTGGCGAAGGCGAAGTTCGAGCGGACTAAGCCGCACGTCAACATCGGCACCATCGGTCACATCGACCACGGTAAGACGACCCTCACGGCCGCCATTACCAAGGTGCTGCACGACGCGTACCCGGAGCTGAACGAGGCCTCGGCGTTCGACCAGATCGACAAGGCTCCCGAGGAGCGCCAGCGCGGTATCACGATCTCGATCGCGCACGTCGAGTACCAGACCGAGTCGCGTCACTACGCGCACGTCGACTGCCCCGGTCACGCCGACTACATCAAGAACATGATCACCGGTGCTGCCCAGATGGACGGCGCCATCCTCGTGGTCGCCGCCACCGACGGCCCGATGCCGCAGACCAAGGAGCACGTGCTCCTGGCCCGCCAGGTCGGCGTTCCGTACATCGTCGTCGCCCTGAACAAGGCCGACATGGTGGACGACGAGGAGATCCTGGAGCTCGTCGAGCTCGAGGTCCGTGAGCTCCTCACCGAGTACGAGTTCCCGGGCGACGACCTGCCGGTCGTCCGCGTCTCCGCGCTCAAGGCCCTCGAGGGCGACAAGGAGTGGGGCGAGAAGCTCCTCGGCCTCATGAAGGCCGTCGACGAGTCGATCCCGCAGCCCGAGCGTGACGTCGACAAGCCGTTCCTGATGCCGATCGAGGACGTCTTCACGATCACCGGTCGTGGCACCGTCGTCACCGGTCGTATCGAGCGTGGTGTCCTCAAGGTCAACGAGACCGTCGACATCATCGGCATCAAGACCGAGAAGACCACCACCACGGTCACCGGCATCGAGATGTTCCGCAAGCTGCTCGACGAGGGCCAGGCCGGTGAGAACGTCGGTCTGCTCCTCCGTGGCATCAAGCGCGAGGACGTCGAGCGCGGCCAGGTCATCATCAAGCCCGGTTCGGTCACCCCGCACACCGAGTTCGAGGCCCAGGCCTACATCCTGTCGAAGGACGAGGGTGGCCGTCACACCCCGTTCTTCAACAACTACCGCCCGCAGTTCTACTTCCGTACCACGGACGTGACCGGCGTCGTGACCCTCCCCGAGGGCACCGAGATGGTCATGCCGGGCGACAACACCTCCATGAACGTCCAGCTGATCCAGCCGGTCGCCATGGAGGAGGGCCTCAAGTTCGCCATCCGTGAGGGTGGCCGGACCGTCGGCGCCGGCCAGGTCGTCAAGATCGTCAAGTAAGTCCGCTTGCCTGACGGCTGATTGACCGGGTCGCTCCGAAGGAGCGCTCGAATCACGCGAAGGGCCCGTACGACTCCGGTCGTACGGGCCCTTTGTCGTACCCGGCGGCGGCCGGCGGGGCGGATTTCCCGGGCGCGCGGGAATGGGAAATGGCGGGTTTCCCCGGGAAAACAATTCGGGGGCGAGGTGCCGTCCCGGCCTCCGGAAAGCGTCCGAATCGGTCACATTGCCTGTGCTACCGTCTGCGTCGTGGCCAATCTTGACGTTATTGTCGACCGTTCCGACCCCGCGGTGCAGCGCATCGTCGATGTGACCAAGCATTCCCGGTCCGTCGTGCGAACGGTGCTGATCGAGGACATCGAGCCCCTGACGCAGAGCATCCGCGCCGGGGTCGAGTTCACCGAGGTCTACGGTCTCGACACCGTGCCGTTCCCGGGTGATCTGCTCGCCGCCTGCGAAAAGCGCGGAATTCGGGTGCGGCTGCTCTCCGCCGCGGTCGCGAATCAGGTTTTCAAGACCGAGAAGAAGCCCAAGGTCTTCGGTATCGCGAAGGTTCCGCCGGCCGGCCGTTTCGCCGACCTGGAGAGCCTTTCCGGCGATGTCGTCCTGCTCGACGGCGTGAAGATCGTCGGCAACATCGGCGCCATCGTGCGGACCGCGTTCGCGCTCGGCGCCGCCGGCATCGTCCTGGTCGACAGCGGCCTCGGCACCATCGCGGACCGCCGGCTCATCCGCGCCAGCCGCGGCTACGTGTTCTCCCTGCCGATCGTGCTCGCGACGCGCGACGAGGCGCTGGCCTTCTTCCGTGACGGCGGGATGCGGCCCGTGGTCTTCGAGGCGGACGGCAAGCTGTCCATCGGAGAGCTCGACGGCATCGACGAGCGGCTCGTGCTCGTGTTCGGCAGCGAGAAGACCGGCCCGTCGGGCGAGTTCGCCGGGGTCGCCACCGAGTCGGTGTCCATCCCGATGAACCCCGCCGCCGAGTCGCTCAACGTCTCGGTGTCGGCCGGCATCGCCCTGCACGGGCGGGCCCGCCGCAACCTCTCCGCCGCCCCGCGCGGCTGAGCGGCCGCCTCGCGCGTTCCGGCCGCGTCCGTACGGCTCCCGGGCCCGCCTCCCTTCGTGGGACGGCGGGCCCGCGTCGTCTCGCGTCCCGTTCGTCCGCTATCTGACGTCCCGTAACATGCGCGCACATCAGGCGTGGGCCGGTCGAGCGGTGGAGGCATGGTGACAGCGGTGGGTCGTACGCGAGGGACGCGAGGGACGCGAGGCAGGCCGGCGCGAGTGCGGACGCGTCGGGGGACGGACGCCCGGGTCCGGCGTGCGGCGGTGGGCGCCGCCCTCGCGGCCGCCCTGGTCCTGACCCCGCAGGCCGCCGCGTACGGAGTGGCCGGCGAGGCCGCCGCCGCTCCCGGGACCGCTCCCGGGGCCGAACCCGGGCACGACCTCACCGGCGGGATCCGCGCGCTCGGCCTGACCGAGCGGGGGAGGGGCGACGCGGTCCTCGCCCGCCAGAGCACCCGGCCGTTCCAGCTCCTGGGCGTCACCTGGACCGACCCCCGGGCCCGGGTCACGGGCCCGATCGAGGTCCGCACCCGCGACCTGGTGACCGGCGCCTGGTCCGGCTGGACCGAGCTGGAGCGGCACCCCGCGGGCCTGGACGGCGAGCGGCCGGGCGGCCCCGGCTCCACCGAGCCGCTGTGGGTCGGCCCCTCCGACGGTGTCGAGGCGCGGGTGGCCGGCGCCCACGGGAAGGAGCCGCTGCCCGCCGGCCTCAAGGTGAACCTGGTCGACCCGCGGATCCCCGACGCCCAGCGCGACGGCGGCCGAGGGCGCGGTGGCGGGAAGGGCGGGAGCGGGAAGAGCGGGATCGGTAAGAGCAGTAAGGGCAGTAAGGGCAGTAAGAGCATTAAGAGCAGTAAGAGCGGGAGCGGGAAGCGCGGGAAGGGCGGAGCCAGGCGGGACGGCGACCCGGGCGGCCGGCCCGCCGCCGACGACTCCCCGACCACCCCGCCCGGCGACCCCGGCCCGCGGTCCACCGCCGCCCGCCCCCGGGTCGTCACCCGGGCCCAGTGGGGCGCCGACGAGTCCGAGGTCACCGAGCCCGCGATCTACCTGCCCGGCGGCCGGATCAAGGCCGCGTTCGTCCACCACACCGACAGCCGCCCGTACGACTGCGCCCAGTCCGCGACGATCATCCAGGGCATCCTCGACTACCACGTGCGCGTCGAGGGCTGGCGGGACATCGGCTACAACTTCCTCGTCGACAAGTGCGGCACGATCTACGAGGGCCGCAAGGGCGGCGTCGACCAGCCCGTGCACGGCGCCCACACCTACGGCTGGAACGCCCAGACCACCGGCGTCGCCGTGATCGGCGATTACACGGGGGAGGGCGCGCCGCGCGCCGCCCTCGCGTCGGTCGCGCGGATCATCGCGTACAAGCTCGGCCAGTACGGGGTCGACCCGCGCGGCCGGACCACCCTGACCGCCGGCGCCTCGCAGACGGCGGGCGGGCGCGGCTATGTGGAGGGCGACACGTACTCCTTCGACACGATCTCCGGCCACCGCGACGGCTTCGCCACCGCCTGCCCCGGCGACGGCCTCTACGGCCAGCTGGCCACGATCCGCGCGTACGCCGCCGCCGACGAGGGCACCGGCAGCGGGGGCGGAGCCGGGGGAGGGGCCGGGGCCGCGGGCGCGGTGGGTCCGCTGTCCTCCGGCGGCCGGTACGAGGCCTTCCTTCCTCGTTTCTGACGTACGGTCAAGGTCCTGATGGTTCCCGTGGGTTGAGGACGGTCAGGGGCGCCAGAGCCAGGGCCGGGCGTCCGCGCCCATGCCGACCGCCAGCGCCCCGCCCGGGTGCAGTACCGGGTCCCCGACCGCCGTCACCCCGCGCGTACGGACGGACAGCCGGTCCCCGTGCCGCAGCTGCACCCGGCCGCGCGGGTCCAGGCCGAGCAGCACCGGGCCGGGGGCCGCGGCGAGCCCGCCGTACCCCTCGAAGGCCGGCGCCGCCCCGGACCCCGGCGTCACGCGCAGCCGGCCCTCGGCGGGCGCCCGGTAGTAGACCGCCACGTCCCGCGGCCCGGGCCCCGGGACCGCCGCGACGGGATCACCCGACAGGGGCAGCGGCGCGGCGAGGGCGCCGTCCACCCAGTGCCGTACCGCCGTCCGGCCCGCCGCCAGCAGATGCGTCCGGCCCGCGCCGTCGACCAGCGCCGTCAGCCCGTCCTGGATGTCGTCGCCGGCCTCGGGCAGCGTCCGCCACGGCCCCCAGCGGCCCTCGGCCGACCGGATCCGGGCCGAGACGCCCTTGTCCGCGTTCCGTACGAACAGACGCACCCGCCCGTCCGGTGCGGCGACCGCCACCGGCGCGCCGATGCGGCGGCCCCGGTCGTCCCCGCGCTCCGGATTGCCGAGCCCCCGCCACGCGTCGAACGGGCCGCCGGGGGACCGCTGTTCGAGCAGCATCACCTCGCGCCGGTCCGGCCCGCCGCGCCCGGTGAGCGCCGCGATCCGCACCCCGAAGAGCAGCAGCCGCCCGTCGGCCGTCGTCGCCGAGCCGAGCGCGGGCACCAGCGGCCCGCCGCCCAGGTCCTCGGGCTCGCCCCACACCCCGGACGCCGGCGCCGTCTCGCGCCAGCGGGCCACCCGCAGCCCGAGCACCCCGTACGCGGTGAGCCGCCCGTCCCGCTCGGCGGCGAGCACCGGGCGGGCGCCGGGCCAGCGGTGGTGGGTGGCGCGCACCCAGCCCTTGCGGTTGGACAGCGGCCGGTTCCCGCCCTGCCCGTAGTCGCCGCAGCCGGACGGATCACCGCAGTCCCAGGCCGGGTCGCCGCCGTACGGCACCAGGTGGGCGGCCTTCTCGGCGAGGACGCGCGGCGGGAGGTTCTTGGGCCAGTGCCGGTTGTAGTAGCCGCGGAACGCCGTCGTCGTGAACGCGGGCACCGGCCCGCCCCCGGCGGTCGCGTCGGCCACCCAGCGCAGCAGCGCCGCCCAGGCGAAGCAGGCGACGGCGGTGTGGTCGCCGTGGTCGGAGTAGCCGGGCTGCTCGCTGTCGCGCTGCGCGGAGGCGAGGCTGCCGTGCTGGATGTCGGGGTCCGGGTCGAGGGTGTGCACGACGGTCGGCCGGTACGTGGCGAACAGCCCGGCGAGCACCTCGACCAGGCGGTCGTGGTCGTAGGTGTCGGAGCGGGTGACGGGGGAGCCGGCGGACAGGTGGGTGGTCAGTTCGAGCGCGCGGTCCTCCCACAGGGCCGGGACGGCCATGGAGCGGTGGGGGGTGTGCATGGGCAGGTTGAGGAAGACCAGCTCGACCCGGCGGCCCGCGTGCTCCAGGGTGTCGGCCTCCGCGTGCCGCCCGGCGGCGAGTCCGACGGTCCGCCGCTTCCAGGGGGTGAACCGGTCGAGGCCGAGCGCTTCGGCATATGCCTGCCGGAGGCCCTGGTGACGGGCGGCGGAGTAGGCGGCCTTGTCGGGCTTGGCGGGCGGCATGCCCGCGACCCCGTTCTTGCCGTTGTGCTCGCCGGCCGTGACGTACACCGTGACCACCGGCACCCCGGCGTCCAGCAGCCGCTGGGTGTCCGGGTTCATGAAGTACAGATCGTCGTCCGGGTGCGCCGCGACCTGCAGGAGCAGTGCCCGGCCGCCCGCCGCGATGGGCCGGCCCGGCGCCGGATCGGCGGACCGGGCGGCCGGCGGCGGTACGGGTACGGAGCATCCGGCGAGCGTCACGGAGGCCGCGGCCGCCGTGACACCGGCGGCACCCGCGAGAAGCGTGCGCCGCGCCACTGTTCGGTTGTCCACCTGGTCCTCGGTCCCCCCGTGAGCGTGCCGCGCCGGCGCTGGTCGGGCGCCGATGCCCTGTGCGTCCGGCTAGTGCTGCGACCGGAAAGGTTCACCTTGCTCGCGACGCCCGGCACGGCACCTCGCCGCGTTGTCGCATCACCCAAGTACATCCAGTACGAGGGCGATTCTCCGCCTTGCGATGCACCGCACCGGACGCCGCGAGCCACCCGGCAAACCTTCCCGGTCGCAGCACTAGACGGGAATTCCGGGAGAGGGGTTCAGCGGGCCGGGTCTCCTTCACTCCCGGGAGTGAGCGGCGGGAAGCCGCCCAGGGGGACGGCCACCCGCACCCGCATCGGCCCGTCGCCCCGCCGGGCCAGCAGCACCAGCTCGTCCACCCGGACCGTGGCCGTGCCGAGCAGCGCGGCGCACTCGGCGGCGAGGAGGGCGGGCTCGCGGCTGCGGCCCAGGGACAGATGCGGGGTGTACGGGCGAGGGTCCGCGCAGTGCGGGAACCGTTCCGCCAGCGCCGCGCGCAGCCGCGTCCACGGCTCCGGGCCCGCGGCGGCCGGGTCGAGCCAGACCGTGGCGTCGTACCGGTGCCGGAACCAGCGCACCCCCGCGAGCCGCGCCTCGAACGGCGGGCAGCCGGCGAGCGCGTCCGCGACCAGCGGCACCGCCCGCCCGAAGTCGGCCTCGGGCACGAACCCGTACACGACATTGACGTGCGGCGGCCAGCGCCGGATCTGCCGGTCGTGCACCCGTCGGACCGCCTGGATCCCCGGCCACAGCCGGTCCGGCGGCAGCCAGGCGAGCGCGGTCCGGAACGTCGGATCGATGTCCGGGTACCCCATGCCTCCAGTGTCGATCACTCACCCGTACCGACGCGGAATGGACTCGGGACCTCGACGGGCTGCCCCGGGACCGCGGCACCGTCTCGTGCACCTGATCGACACTGTCCTCCGAAAGGAGGAATCACGCCGGAGGCCGCGGTGCCACCGGAGCATGGAACCATCGCGCGCGTGCCCGTCAGGGCGCCGCTTTGACATGATCTTTTTGGCTGCTCTACGTTCATGAACGGTCGGCGGTGACCCGCCGGCGAGAGGTATGCCCAGCCGGTGAGAACGGCCCCGCGCCGCCAGTCCGGACCGTGTCGCCAGGACCTGCCGCGTCCGAGGCGGGGACATGCCCCCTTGTGTCGCGGAGTACCGCCATGCGTTTCCCCCCGGCCCTGCCGTCCCGGGCGGCCCTGATCCTCGTCGCCGCGGCGGCCCCTCTCCTGACGGCCTGCGGCGGCGTGGCCGGCCAGCGGGACACCGCCGTTTCCCCCTCCTCCCCCTCCTCGGCGAGCGTGCCGCCACTCGCGCACGCCGGCCTGGACTACCAGCTCGGCGGCGCCTACACCCCGCCGAAGGGCGTCGGCGTCGTCGTCCGTGACCACACCGCCTCACCCGCCCCTGGCGCGTACAACGTCTGCTACGTCAACGCCTTCCAGGCCCAGCCCGGGGCCGAGGACGAGTGGGACCCGGACCTGCTGCTGCGAGACAGCGCGGGAGACGTGGTCGTCGACAAGGACTGGGACGAGGCCGTCCTCGACATCGGCACCGCCGGCAAGCGCGAGCGCGTCGCCCGCCGGGTGAACGCCTGGATCGACTCCTGCGCGGACAAGGGCTTCGACGCGGTGGAACCCGACAACTACGACACCTACACGCGCGTCCCCGACGGTCTCCTGAGCGCGGCGGACGCCGAGGCCTTCGCGTCCCTGCTCGCCGCGCACGCGCACGCGCGGGGCCTCGCCATCGGCCAGAAGAACACCGCGGAGCTCGCGAAGGACCGCGAGCGGGTCGGCTTCGACTTCGCCGTGGTGGAGGAGTGCGGCCAGTACGAGGAGTGCGGCACATACACCCGGGCCTTCGGCGATCGCGTGCTGGTGATCGAGTACACCGCCCAGGGGATGCGCCGGGCCTGCGACGGGTGGGGCGACGAGCTCGCCGTCGTGCGTCGGGACCTGGACCTCGTCACCCCGGACGACGAGGGCTACACGCGCGCGACGTGCGCCGACCCGTAGCCGACCTGTGAGAGAGGGGCGCGGGACGGCGTCCGTACGACGCTCCGGCATATGCCCACACGCTGCCCCCGCCCCGTCACCCGTCCCACGGCCACCGTGCGTCGCGCGGACGCGCCTGTGTGTGTAGGCGCTCGTGACGTGGGGTACAGTCTTCGACCCGATTGGCGGTCCGGTGGGGCCGTATGGCAGACTGGCGGGGTTGCTCGGTTGAGTGCCGATGCTGCGCGCCTCCCGCCGGGAGGACCGGAAGCGAGTCCCACAGTACTCGTCGTCCCTCATGAGGGGCGGACGTACGGGAATCTTCCGGGAAGCGTAAGCGGGGTACCAGCCAGGCGCCCGGTGGGTGTTACACCCCCGAACCGCGGTCACAGGGACCGCACCCCCTTGGTTGGGAAATCCCTAGGGATTTCTTCGTAGAGGGAGTGCGACACGCCCGACCGCGTGGGTCGGAGGAGGAGCGGTGCTCGCGCCTAGCGCGGACACAGCCCGGCGGGTACCAGAGCGTTAAGACAACAGACAGGACTACGAAGTAGCCATGGCGGGACAGAAGATCCGCATCCGGCTCAAGGCCTACGACCACGAGGTCATCGATTCCTCGGCGAAGAAGATCGTCGAGACGGTGACTCGTACCGGTGCGTCGGTCGCGGGCCCGGTGCCGCTGCCCACTGAGAAGAACGTGTACTGCGTCATCAAGTCGCCGCACAAGTACAAGGACTCGCGCGAGCACTTCGAGATGCGCACGCACAAGCGCCTCATCGACATCCTCGACCCCACGCCGAAGACCGTCGACTCGCTCATGCGTCTCGACCTGCCGGCTGGTGTCGACATCGAGATCAAGCTCTGAGGTGACGCGCGAGATGGCTAAGAACATCAAGGGCATCCTGGGCGAGAAGCTCGGCATGACGCAGGTCTGGGACGAGAACAACCGTGTCGTCCCGGTCACCGTCGTCAAGGCCGGTCCGAACGTCGTGACCCAGGTCCGCACGAACGACAGCGACGGCTACGAGTCGGTCCAGATCGCCTTCGGCGAGATCGACCCGCGCAAGGTGAACAAGCCCCTCAAGGGTCACTTCGCCAAGGCCGACGTCACCCCGCGCCGCCACCTGGTGGAGCTCCGCACCGCTGACGCCTCCGAGTACACGCTCGGCCAGGAGATCACCGCCGAGGTCTTCGAGTCCGGCGTGAAGGTCGACGTCACCGGTAAGAGCAAGGGCAAGGGCTTCGCCGGTGTCATGAAGCGCCACAACTTCCGTGGTGGCAAGGCCTCCCACGGTGCGCACCGCGTGCACCGCAAGCCCGGCTCGATCGGTGGCTGCGCCACCCCGGGCCGTGTCTTCAAGGGCATGCGCATGGCCGGTCGCATGGGTAACGAGCGTGTGACCACCCAGAACCTGACCGTTCACGCCGTTGACGCGGAGAAGGGCCTGCTCCTCATCAAGGGCGCAGTTCCTGGTCCGAACGGCGGCCTCGTCCTGGTCCGCACCGCGGCCAAGGGGGCCTGAGGATATGAGCACCATTGACATTCTGTCGCCCTCCGGCGACAAGACCGGGACCGTCGAGCTCCCGGCCGAGATTTTCGAGGCCAAGATCAGCATCCCGCTGATCCACCAGGTCGTCGTCGCGCAGCTGGCCGCCGCCCGTCAGGGCACGCACAAGGTCAAGACGCGTGGCGAGGTTCGTGGTGGTGGCCGGAAGCCGTACCGCCAGAAGGGCACCGGCCGCGCCCGTCAGGGTTCGACCCGCGCCCCGCAGTTCGCCGGTGGTGGCGTCGTGCACGGTCCCGTGCCGCGTGACTACTCGCAGCGGACCCCGAAGAAGATGAAGGCCGCCGCCCTGCGTGGTGCCCTCTCCGACCGGGCGAACCACTCCCGCATCCACGTCGTCTCCGGCGTGGTCGAGGGTGCGGTGTCCACCAAGGCCGCCAAGACGCTGTTCGGCAAGATCTCGGAGCGCAAGAACGTGCTCCTGGTCGTCGAGCGCTCGGACGAGGCCGCGTGGCTGTCCGCCCGCAACCTGCCCCAGGTGCACATCCTGGAGCCGGGCCAGCTGAACACGTACGACGTGATGCGATCCGACGACGTGGTCTTCACCCAGGCCGCCCTCGAGTCCTTCGTGTCTGGCCCCAAGGCCGCTGACATTGAGGGGAACGAAGCCTGATGGCCGAGATCACCAGCAAGACCTTCACGGACCCGCGCGACATCCTCGTCAAGCCGGTTGTCTCCGAGAAGAGCTACGCGCTGCTCGACGAGAACAAGTACACGTTCATCGTCGCGCCCACCGCCAACAAGACCCAGATCAAGCAGGCCGTCGAGGCGGTCTTCTCGGTCAAGGTCGCCGGGGTCAACACGATCAACCGTCAGGGCAAGCGCAAGCGCACCCGCACCGGTTTCGGCAAGCGCGCCAACACCAAGCGCGCCATCGTGACCCTTGCTGAGGGCAACCGAATCGACATCTTCGGCGGCCCGACCGCCTAACGGCGGTCGAGTCGTCCGATATCGGACGAGGACTGAGAAATGGGTATCCGCAAGTACAAGCCGACGACGCCGGGACGCCGTGGCGCCTCCGTCGCCGACTTCGTCGAGATCACGCGGTCCACGCCGGAGAAGTCGCTGGTCCGCCCGCTGCACAGCAAGGGTGGCCGTAACAACACCGGTCGTGTGACCGTCCGTCACCAGGGTGGTGGCCACAAGCGCGCCTACCGCGTGATCGACTTCCGTCGTCACGACAAGGACGGCGTGCCGGCCAAGGTCGCTCACATCGAGTACGACCCGAACCGCACCGCCCGCATCGCGCTGCTCCACTACGCGGACGGCGAGAAGCGCTACATCATCGCCCCGCGCGGCCTCACGCAGGGTGACCGGGTGGAGAACGGCCCCACGGCCGACATCAAGCCCGGCAACAACCTGGCCCTCCGCAACATCCCGGTCGGTACCACGATCCACGCGATCGAGCTCCGTCCCGGCGGTGGCGCCAAGTTCGCCCGCTCCGCAGGTGCCTCCGTGCAGCTGCTCGCGAAGGAGGGCACGATGGCCCACCTCCGCATGCCGTCTGGCGAGATCCGTCTGGTCGACGCCCGCTGCCGCGCCACCATCGGTGAGGTCGGCAACGCCGAGCAGTCGAACATCAACTGGGGCAAGGCCGGCCGCAAGCGCTGGCTCGGCGTCCGCCCGACCGTTCGCGGTGTGGCGATGAACCCGGTTGACCACCCGCACGGTGGTGGTGAGGGCAAGACCTCCGGTGGTCGTCACCCGGTCTCCCCGTGGGGTCAGAAGGAGGGTCGTACTCGTTCGCCGAAGAAGGCTTCGAACAAGTACATCGTCCGCCGCCGCAAGACGAACAAGAAGCGCTAGGAGCGGGTTTAGATGCCGCGCAGTCTCAAGAAGGGACCCTTCGTCGACGGCCACCTCGTCAAGAAGGTGGACGCCCAGAACGAAGCCGGTACCAAGAACGTCATCAAGACCTGGTCCCGTCGCTCCATGATCATCCCGGCGATGCTGGGTCACACGATCGCGGTGCACAACGGCAAGACCCACGTCCCGGTGTTCGTCACCGAGTCGATGGTCGGGCACAAGCTCGGCGAGTTCTCGCCGACGCGTACCTTCCGGGGTCACGTCAAGGATGACCGGAAGTCGAAGCGCCGCTAGTAGCGGATCGCATTCAGACACGTAAGTAACTGAGAGGGACAACCATGGAAGCCAGGGCCCAGGCGCGGTACATCCGCGTCACGCCCATGAAGGCCCGCCGCGTGGTGGACCTGATCCGTGGCATGGATGCCACGGAGGCTCAGGCTGTTCTGCGATTCGCTCCGCAGGCAGCCTCCGTGCCGGTCGGCAAGGTGCTCGACAGCGCCATCGCCAACGCCGCGCACAACTACGACCACTCGGACGCCTCTTCGCTGTTCATCAGCGAGGCGTACGTCGACGAGGGCCCGACCCTGAAGCGGTTCCGTCCGCGTGCCCAGGGCCGTGCCTACCGGATCCGCAAGCGGACCAGCCACATCACCGTGGTCGTCAGCAGCAAGGAAGGAACCCGGTAATGGGCCAGAAGGTAAACCCGCACGGGTTCCGGCTCGGCATCACCACCGACTTCAAGTCGCGTTGGTACGCCGACAAGCTGTACAAGGACTACGTCAAGGAAGACGTCGCCATCCGTCGGATGCTGACGTCCGGCATGGAGCGCGCCGGCATCTCGAAGGTTGAGATCGAGCGCACCCGTGACCGTGTCCGCGTGGACATCCACACCGCTCGCCCGGGCATCGTCATCGGCCGCCGCGGCGCCGAGGCCGACAAGATCCGTGGCCAGCTGGAGAAGCTGACCGGCAAGCAGGTTCAGCTGAACATCCTCGAGGTCAAGAACCCCGAGGTCGACGCTCAGCTGGTGGCCCAGGCCGTCGCCGAGCAGCTGTCCTCCCGCGTTTCCTTCCGTCGGGCCATGCGCAAGAGCATGCAGTCCGCCATGAAGGCCGGCGCCAAGGGCATCAAGATCCAGTGTGGTGGCCGTCTCGGCGGCGCCGAGATGTCCCGCTCGGAGTTCTACCGCGAGGGTCGTGTGCCGCTGCACACGCTGCGCGCGAACGTCGAGTACGGCTTCTTCGAGGCCAAGACGACCTTCGGCCGCATCGGCGTGAAGGTCTGGATCTACAAGGGCGACGTCAAGAACATCGCCGAGGTCCGCGCCGAGAACGCCGCTGCCCGCGCCGGCAACCGTCCGGCCCGTGGCGGCGCTGACCGCCCGGCCCGCGGTGGCCGTGGTGGCGAGCGTGGCGGTCGCGGTCGCAAGCCGCAGCAGGCTCCCGCTGCCGAGGCCCCCAAGGCCGAGGCCGCCGCCGCTCCGGCTGCTGAGAGCACCGGAACGGAGGCCTGACCGAAATGCTGATCCCCCGTAGGGTCAAGCACCGCAAGCAGCACCACCCGAAGCGCAGCGGTATGTCCAAGGGTGGCACGCAGGTTGCGTTCGGCGAGTACGGCATTCAGGCCCTCACCCCGGCCTACGTGACCAACCGCCAGATCGAGGCCGCGCGTATCGCGATGACCCGCCACATCAAGCGTGGCGGCAAGGTCTGGATCAACATCTACCCGGACCGCCCGCTCACGAAGAAGCCTGCCGAGACCCGCATGGGTTCCGGTAAGGGTTCTCCGGAGTGGTGGATCGCGAACGTCAAGCCCGGTCGGGTGATGTTCGAGCTGTCCTACCCGAACGAGAAGATCGCGCGTGAGGCTCTGACTCGTGCGGCTCACAAGCTGCCGATGAAGTGCAAGATCGTTAAGCGCGAGGCAGGTGAGCTGTGATGTCGGCCGGTACCAAGGCGTCCGAGCTGCGCGAGCTGGGCAACGAGGAGCTTGTCGCCAAGCTCCGCGAGGCCAAGGAAGAGCTGTTCAATCTCCGCTTCCAGGCGGCGACGGGCCAGCTCGAGAACCACGGCCGTCTGCGGGCGGTCCGCAAGGACATCGCCCGTATCTACACCCTCATGCGCGAGCGTGAGCTCGGCATTGAGACGGTGGAGAACGCCTGATGAGCGAGAACAACGTGACTGAGAACGAGCGCAACGCCCGCAAGGTGCGTGAGGGCCTGGTCGTCAGCGACAAGATGGACAAGACCGTCGTCGTCGCCGTTGAGGACCGCGTCAAGCACGCGCTGTACGGCAAGATCATCCGCCGTACGAACAAGCTCAAGGCTCACGACGAGCAGAACCAGGCCGGCGTCGGCGACCGCGTCCTCCTCATGGAGACGCGCAAGCTGTCCGCCACGAAGCACTGGCGTGTCATCGAGATCCTCGAGAAGGCCAAGTAATTCCCGTCAGGGAAGTACGAAGGTAAGCAATCCCTCCTAGGGGGACTCCCTAGGAATCGTTCCGCCAGGCTCGGCAGGGGCCCCACGTGAGTGAGGCCCCCGCCGGGAACCGGCAGACAATCAGGAGATAGACGTGATCCAGCAGGAGTCGCGACTTCGTGTTGCCGACAACACTGGTGCGAAGGAGATCCTTTGCATCCGTGTTCTCGGTGGCTCGGGTCGCCGCTACGCGGGCATCGGTGACGTCATCGTCGCCACCGTCAAGGACGCGATCCCCGGTGGCAACGTGAAGAAGGGTGACGTCGTCAAGGCGGTCATCGTTCGCACCGTCAAGGAGCGTCGCCGTCAGGACGGCTCGTACATCCGCTTCGACGAGAACGCCGCCGTCATTCTGAAGAACGACGGCGACCCTCGCGGCACCCGTATCTTCGGCCCGGTCGGCCGTGAGCTGCGCGAGAAGAAGTTCATGAAGATCATCTCGCTCGCGCCGGAGGTGCTGTAAGCATGAAGATCAAGAAGGGCGACCTGGTCCAGGTCATCACCGGCAAGGACAAGGGCAAGCAGGGCAAGGTCATCGCGGCCTTCCCGACTGAGTCCCGCGTCCTCGTCGAGGGTGTCAACCGGGTCAAGAAGCACACGAAGGCCGGCCCGAACCAGGCCGGTGGCATCGTGACCACCGAGGCCCCGGTCCACGTGAGCAACGTTCAGCTCGTCGTGGAGAAGGACGGCAAGAAGGTCGTCACCCGCGTCGGTTACCGCTTCGACGACAACGGCAACAAGGTTCGCGTTGCCAAGCGCACGGGTGAGGACATCTGATGGCTACCACTCCGCGTCTGAAGACGAAGTACCGCGAGGACATCGCGGGCAAGATGCGTGACGAGTTCAAGTACGAGAACGTCATGCAGATTCCCGGCCTCGTCAAGATCGTGGTCAACATGGGTGTCGGCGACGCCGCCCGTGACTCGAAGCTGATCGACGGCGCGATCCGCGACCTCACCACGATCACCGGTCAGAAGCCGGCCGTCACCAAGGCCCGCAAGTCCATCGCGCAGTTCAAGCTGCGCGAGGGTCAGCCGATCGGTGCCCACGTCACGCTCCGTGGCGACCGCATGTGGGAGTTCCTGGACCGCACCCTGTCGCTCGCGCTGCCGCGCATCCGCGACTTCCGCGGCCTGTCCCCGAAGCAGTTCGACGGCCGTGGCAACTACACCTTCGGTCTCACGGAGCAGGTCATGTTCCACGAGATCGACCAGGACAAGATCGACCGCGTCCGGGGTATGGACATCACCGTGGTGACCACGGCGACCAACGACGACGAGGGCCGTGCCCTTCTGCGTCACCTCGGCTTCCCGTTCAAGGAGGCGTAAGCGAGATGGCGAAGAAGGCTCTCATCGCGAAGGCTGCCCGCAAGCCCAAGTTCGGTGTGCGTGGGTACACCCGCTGCCAGCGCTGCGGTCGCCCCCACTCCGTGTACCGCAAGTTCGGCCTGTGCCGCGTGTGCCTTCGTGAGATGGCTCACCGTGGCGAGCTGCCGGGCGTGACCAAGAGCTCCTGGTAATTCCCCTTCGCCCTCTGGGCGTTGGTGAATGACCGGAGTCTCTCGGTAAGCAGTGGGCTGGTGGAGGCCCTCCCTTTCATGCCGTAGGCTTGAAGGGTTGGGCGTCCGCCGCCCTTACGACTTACTACGCCGTAGGTCCACCGCACCGCACCCGCCCCGTCTCGGATCGGGGAGAGGGATGGCGCACCAGGAAACCCCGGCGAGAGAGGCCGAAGGCCAATTCATGACCATGACTGATCCGATCGCAGACATGCTCACCCGTCTGCGTAACGCGAACTCGGCGTACCACGACACCGTGGCGATGCCGCACAGCAAGATCAAGTCGCACATCGCGGAAATCCTCCAGCAGGAGGGCTTCATCACCGGCTGGAAGGTCGAGGACGCCGAGGTCGGCAAGAGCCTCGTTCTCGACCTGAAGTTCGGTCCGAACCGTGAGCGCTCCATCGCGGGCATCAAGCGGATCTCGAAGCCGGGCCTCCGGGTTTACGCGAAGTCCACCAACCTGCCGAAGGTTCTCGGCGGCCTGGGCGTGGCGATCATCTCCACGTCCCACGGTCTCCTGACCGGCCAGCAGGCTCAGAAGAAGGGCGTGGGTGGGGAAGTCCTCGCCTACGTCTGGTAGTCGGGAACGGAGGAAAAGCAATGTCGCGTATCGGCAAGCTCCCCATCACGGTTCCCGCCGGCGTGGACGTCACCATCGAGGGCCGCACGGTCACGGTGAAGGGTTCCAAGGGCACCCTGACCCACACCGTCGCCGCGCCGATCGAGATCGTTAAGGGTGAGGACGGCGTTCTGAACGTCACCCGCCCGAACGACGAGCGTCAGAACAAGGCCCTCCACGGCCTGTCCCGCACGCTGGTGGCCAACATGATCACCGGTGTGACCCAGGGGTACATCAAGGCGCTCGAGATCAGCGGTGTCGGTTACCGCGTGGCCGCGAAGGGCTCCAACCTGGAGTTCCAGCTCGGCTACAGCCACCCGATCCTGGTGGAGGCGCCCGAGGGCATCTCCTTCAAGGTCGAGTCGCCGACCAAGTTCTCGGTCGAGGGCATCGACAAGCAGAAGGTCGGCGAGGTCGCCGCGAACATCCGCAAGCTGCGGAAGCCCGACCCGTACAAGGCCAAGGGCGTCAAGTACGCGGGCGAAGTCATCCGCCGCAAGGTCGGAAAGGCTGGTAAGTAAGCCATGGCATACGGTGTCAAGATCGCCAAGGGCGATGCTTACAAGCGCGCTGCCAAGGCGCGTCGTCACCTGCGCATCCGCAAGAGCGTGTCGGGTTCGGCGGAGCGTCCGCGCCTCGTCGTGACGCGTTCGAACCGCGGTATCACCGCCCAGGTCATCGACGACCTCAAGGGTCACACCCTGGCGTCGGCGTCCCACCTGGACGCTTCCGTCCGCGGTGGCGAGGGCGACAAGTCCGCGCAGGCCAAGCAGGTCGGTGCCCTGGTCGCCGAGCGCGCCAAGGCCGCCGGTGTCGAGGCCGTCGTGTTCGACCGTGGTGGCAACAGGTACGCCGGGCGCATTGCCGCTCTGGCTGACGCCGCCCGCGAAGCCGGGCTGAAGTTCTAAGCCCCGGTTCCGGGACTAACGGACGTAACAGAGAGAGGTAATCCAATGGCTGGACCCCAGCGCCGCGGCAGCGGTGCCGGTGGCGGCGAGCGGCGGGACCGGAAGGGCCGCGACGGTGGCGCTGCCGCCGCCGAGAAGACCGCGTACGTTGAGCGCGTAGTCGCGATCAACCGCGTCGCCAAGGTTGTCAAGGGTGGTCGTCGCTTCAGCTTCACCGCGCTGGTCGTGGTGGGCGACGGTGACGGCACCGTCGGTGTCGGTTACGGCAAGGCCAAGGAGGTGCCGGCCGCCATCGCCAAGGGTGTTGAGGAGGCCAAGAAGCACTTCTTCAAGGTCCCCCGTATCCAGGGCACCATCCCGCACCCGATCCAGGGCGAGAAGGCCGCGGGCGTCGTCCTGCTCAAGCCGGCTTCCCCCGGTACCGGTGTGATCGCCGGTGGCCCGGTGCGCGCCGTCCTCGAGTGCGCCGGCGTTCACGACATCCTGTCGAAGTCGCTCGGCTCCGACAACGCGATCAACATCGTGCACGCGACCGTGGCGGCCCTCAAGGGCCTGCAGCGTCCCGAGGAGATCGCGGCTCGCCGTGGTCTGCCCCTCGAGGACGTCGCCCCCGCGGCTCTGCTCCGTGCGCGTGCCGGGGCGGGTGCGTAATGGCTCGCCTCAAGATCACGCAGACGAAGTCGTACATCGGCAGCAAGCAGAACCACCGCGACACGCTGCGTTCGCTCGGGCTCAAGCGCCTGCACGACGTGGTCGTCAAGGAGGACCGCCCCGAGTTCCGCGGAATGGTGCACACCGTCCGCCACCTCGTGACGGTCGAGGAGGTCGACTGACATGGCGGAGAACAACCCGCTGAAGGTCCACAACCTCCGTCCCGCCCCGGGCGCCAAGACCGCCAAGACCCGTGTGGGTCGTGGTGAGGCGTCGAAGGGTAAGACGGCTGGTCGTGGTACGAAGGGTACGAAGGCCCGTTACCAGGTTCCGGAGCGCTTCGAGGGTGGCCAGATGCCCCTCCACATGCGTCTTCCGAAGCTGAAGGGCTTCAAGAACCCGTTCCGCACCGAGTACCAGGTCGTGAACCTGGACAAGCTGACCGCGCTCTACCCGCAGGGTGGCGAGGTCACGGTGGCCGACCTGGTCGCCAAGGGTGCGGTTCGCAAGAACCAGCTCGTCAAGGTCCTGGGCCAGGGCGAGGTCTCCGTGGCGCTGCAGGTGACGGTCGACGCCGTCTCCGGCTCCGCCAAGGAGAAGATCGCCGCCGCGGGCGGCACCGTCACCGAGCTCGTCTGAGACGACTCGATGGCTTGAACATCCGACCGGGGATGCTCCTCAAAAGGGGCATCCCCGGTTGGTCGTTCCTAGGGGGCCATGGTCGCCGGTAAGGTGGCGTCCACTGTCTAGAGTGCGTGCGGTATGCCCGTGTGCGCTGTGGATGGATCCATATCCAGTCGAACCTCAAGACCGTCACCTCTGACGCACGTGCGCGGGGGTCGCAGGAGGCACCGTGCTCACCGCGTTCGCCCAGGCGTTCAAGACGCCTGACCTGCGCAAGAAGCTGCTCTTCACACTCGCCATCATTGTCATCTACCGACTTGGCGCGCACATCCCGGTTCCGGGTGTCAGCTATAAGAACGTGCAGCTGTGCATCGACCAGGCGCAGTCCGGCGGCCTGCTCGGTCTGATGCAGATGTTCAGTGGCGGCGCCCTGCTGCAGATCACCATCTTCGCGCTCGGCATCATGCCGTACATCACGGCGAGCATCATCCTGCAGCTGCTGACCGTCGTGATCCCGCGCCTGGAAGCCCTCAAGAAGGAGGGTCAGGCCGGCACCGCCAAGATCACGCAGTACACGCGTTATCTGACGGTCGCCCTCGCCATCCTCCAGGGCACCGGTCTCGTCGCCACCGCCCGTACCGGCTCGCTCTTCAGCGGCTGCTCGGTCGCGAACCAGATCGTTCCGGACAACTCGATCTTCACCACCGTCACCATGGTCATCACGATGACCGCGGGCACCGGCATGGTCATGTGGCTCGGTGAGCTCATCACCGACCGCGGCATCGGCAACGGCATGTCGATCCTGATGTTCATCTCGATCGCGGCCGGCTTCCCCGGCGCCCTGTGGGCCATCAAGACCAGCGGCAAGCTCGCCAAGGGCTGGATCGAGTTCGGCACCGTCATCCTCATCGGCTTCGTGATGGTGGCTCTCGTCGTCTTCGTCGAGCAGGCCCAGCGCCGGATCCCGGTGCAGTACGCGAAGCGCATGATCGGCCGCCGCTCCTACGGCGGAACGTCCACGTACATCCCGCTCAAGGTGAACCAGGCGGGTGTGATTCCCGTCATCTTTGCCTCGTCGCTGCTCTACATCCCGGCGCTCGTCGCGCAGTTCTCGAACTCGACGGCCGGCTGGAAGACCTGGATCGAAGCGCACTTCGTCAAGGGTGACCACCCCTACTACATCGCCGCGTACTTCCTTCTGATCGTGTTCTTCGCCTTCTTCTACGTGGCGATCTCGTTCAACCCCGAGGAAGTCGCCGACAACATGAAGAAGTATGGTGGCTTCATCCCGGGTATCCGGGCTGGTCGACCTACTGCCGAGTATCTGAGCTACGTGCTCAACCGGATCACTTGGCCGGGCTCGCTGTATCTGGGTCTGATCGCTCTTGTGCCGACGATGGCGTTGGCGGGCTTCGGCGGTGCGAACCAGAACTTCCCGTTCGGTGGCACCAGCATCCTCATCATCGTGGGTGTCGGTCTCGAGACCGTGAAGCAGATCGAGAGCCAGCTCCAGCAGCGCAATTACGAAGGGTTCCTCCGCTGATGCGAATCGTCCTCGTCGGACCGCCCGGGGCCGGCAAGGGAACGCAGGCCGCGTTCCTTGCCAAGAACCTGGACATCCCGCACATCTCCACGGGTGACCTGTTCCGTGCCAACATCTCGCAGGGCACCGAGCTGGGCCTGAAGGCGAAGGCGTTCATGGACGCCGGCGATCTGGTGCCCGACGAGGTCACCATCGGGATGGCCAAGGACCGCATGGAGCAGCCGGACGCCGTCAACGGCTTCCTGCTCGACGGTTTCCCGCGCAACGTGGCCCAGGCCGAGGCTCTGGACGAGGCCCTCAAGGCCGAGGACATGCAGCTCGACGCGGTCCTGGACCTCGAGGTTCCCGAGGACGAGGTCGTGAAGCGGATCGCGGGCCGCCGC
Source organism: Streptomyces laurentii (assembly GCF_040635425.1). Lineage (NCBI taxonomy): Bacteria > Bacillati > Actinomycetota > Actinomycetes > Kitasatosporales > Streptomycetaceae > Streptomyces > Streptomyces laurentii. The sequence goes on from NZ_JBEYHT010000003.1 coordinate 92,598, forward strand.
ATCTGCCGCAACGACTCCGCGCACGTGTTCCACGTGACGTACAACGCTCCGAAGACCGAGGGCGTCTGCGACGTCTGCGGTGGCGAGCTCTTCCAGCGCGAGGACGACTCCGAGGAGACGGTCCGCCGTCGCCTGGAGGTCTACCACAAGCAGACCGAGCCGATCATCGACTACTACCGGGCCCAGGGCCTGGTCGCGACGATCTCGGCGCTCGGCAAGGTGGACGAGGTCACGGCCCGTGCCATGGAAGCCCTGAAGAAGTAACCGCCCGCCGGCTCCGGCCGGCTGGTGCGATACGGCCGCGGTTCCCCCGAGGGGGCACCGCGGCCGTATCGTTGTTCCGACCCCTTGTTTCCCGAAGGAAAGGCCGCGGCCACGATGGTGCAGATCAAGACCCCCGAGCAGATCGCGAAGATGCGCGAGGCGGGGCTGGTCGTCGCGGCCATCCACGCGGCGACCCGCGAGGTGGCCGTGCCCGGCGCGACCACCCGGGACCTGGACGAGGTCGCGCGCAAGGTGATCGCGGACCACGGGGCGAAGTCGAACTTCCTCGGGTACGGCGGCTTCCCCGCCACCATCTGCACCTCGGTGAACGAGGTCGTCGTCCACGGCATCCCGGACGAGAAGACCGTCCTCAAGGACGGCGACATCATCTCCATCGACTGCGGCGCGATCGTCGACGGCTGGCACGGCGACGCCGCGTACACCGCCTTCGTCGGCACCGGTCACGCACCGGAACTGATCGAGCTGTCGCGGGTGACCGAAGAGTCGATGTGGGCCGGCATCGCCGCCATGCGCGTCGGCGCCCGTCTGGTCGACGTCTCCCGGGCGATCGAGTCGTACATCAAGCGCCAGCCGCGGCCGGCCGTGGGCGACCACAGCCTCGGCCGGTACGGGATCATCGAGGACTACGGCGGCCACGGCATCGGCACCGAGATGCACATGGACCCGCACCTGCTGAACTACGTCGCCCGCAAGCGCGGCAAGGGCCCGAAGCTGGTCCCCGGCTTCTGCCTGGCGATCGAGCCGATGGTCTCCCTCGGCACCCCGAGGACCGAGGTCCTCGCCGACGACTGGACCGTCATCACGACGGACGGCACCTGGTCCTCGCACTGGGAGCACAGCATCGCCCTCACCGAGGAGGGCCCGCTGGTCCTGACCGCGGTGGACGGCGGCAAGGCGAAGCTGGCGGAGCTGGGCGTCACCGCCGCGCCGGACCCGCTGGCGTAGCGGGACCGGACCGACGGCGGACCGACGGCGCGGCGGGGCCGGGATCCCGCCGCGCGGGAGTTCCGCGAAGCTCCGCGTAACGATCTTCCGCTTGGGGCAGACTGTCCGGATTCGTGTTTTCCTGGCGGCTGGCGTAGACTGACGCGTCGGCTCTCGTATACCCGTGTGTCCGCACACGGCGGCGAGAGTCGATCAAGGTAGCCGATTCGAAGGGCGAAGCGTGGCCAAGAAGCAAGGTGCCATCGAAATCGAGGGCACCGTGATCGAGTCCCTGCCGAACGCCATGTTCAAGGTGGAACTCCAGAACGGTCACAAGGTCCTCGCGCACATCTCCGGCAAGATGCGGATGCACTACATCCGTATCCTTCCGGACGACCGGGTCGTCGTGGAGCTGTCTCCGTACGACCTGACGCGTGGCCGGATCGTCTACCGGTACAAGTAGATCTTGCCCGCACCCCGCTTCGCGCGCGGGTGATGGCACTGACCCGGAGAACCTCACATCCCATGAAGGTCAAGCCGAGCGTCAAGAAGATCTGCGACAAGTGCAAGGTGATCCGCCGCCACGGCCGGGTCATGGTCATCTGCGACAACCTGCGCCACAAGCAGCGCCAGGGCTGACGCACGCCGACCGACCTGCATCTCGCAGTCTTCGCGCGACGCATAGCAACACGTACATACGCAGAACCCGTCCGGTCGTGATCCACGGCTGACGGCACCTCCGGCGGGGGCCGGGGACCCGACCTGTACCTGATACGGCAGCCGGGAGCGGTTCTGCAGCAGACCCCCGAGAACACAGGAGCCATTGAATGGCACGCGTTTCCGGTGTTGACATCCCGCGCGAAAAGCGCGTGGTGGTCGCACTCACCTACGTCTTCGGCATCGGGCGTACCCGGTCCGAGGAGATCCTCGCCGCGACCGGCGTGGACCAGTCCATCCGTGTCCGCGACCTTGCCGAGGAAGACCTCGTCAAGATCCGCGAGTACGTGGACGCCAACCTCCAGACCGAGGGTGACCTCCGCCGCGAGATCGCCGCCGACATCCGCCGCAAGGTCGAGATCGGCTGCTACCAGGGTCTGCGCCACCGTCGTGGCCTGCCCGTCCGCGGCCAGCGCACCAGCACGAACGCTCGTACCCGCAAGGGCCCGCGTCGCGCCATCGCCGGTAAGAAGAAGCCGGGCAAGAAGTAGTCCTCAGCGGACGCTTGACCAAGCGGTCTTCGCTGTAGGACCGACCACCTCCCGTAGGAGTAAGAGATGCCCCCCAAGGGTCGTCAGGGCGCTGCCAAGAAGGTGCGCCGCAAGGAAAAGAAGAACGTCGCTCACGGCCACGCGCACATCAAGAGCACGTTCAACAACACGATCGTCTCGATCACGGACCCCGCGGGCAACGTGATCTCCTGGGCCTCCGCCGGCCACGTCGGCTTCAAGGGCTCGCGCAAGTCCACCCCGTTCGCCGCGCAGATGGCCGCCGAGTCGGCCGCTCGCCGCGCGCAGGAGCACGGCATGCGCAAGGTCGACGTCTTCGTCAAGGGTCCCGGCTCCGGCCGTGAGACCGCGATCCGCTCCCTCCAGGCCACCGGCCTCGAGGTCGGCTCGATCCAGGACGTCACCCCCACCCCGCACAACGGCTGCCGTCCGCCGAAGCGCCGCCGCGTCTGACCCTGTGGTCAGGACCTGACCTCGCGGTCAGGCCGCAGCGGACGCACCTGTGCGTTCTCGAGTGTCCGGGCGGTACGGCTCCCATGGGGCGGTGCCGCCCGTACCCTTGCAGTATCAGCGGACGTCAAATAGTGGGCGTCCACGACTGAAGGAAACGAAGACATGCTTATCGCTCAGCGTCCGTCGCTGACCGAAGAGGTCGTCGACGAGTTCCGCTCCCGGTTCGTCATCGAGCCGCTGGAGCCGGGCTTCGGCTACACCCTCGGCAACTCGCTCCGCCGCACGCTCCTCTCGTCGATCCCCGGCGCTGCTGTCACCAGCATCCGCATCGACGGTGTCCTGCACGAGTTCACCACCGTGCCGGGCGTCAAGGAGGACGTCACCGACCTCATCCTGAACATCAAGCAGCTGGTCGTCTCCTCGGAGCACGACGAGCCGGTCGTGATGTACCTGCGCAAGCAGGGCCCGGGTCTGGTCACCGCCGCCGACATCGCCCCGCCGGCCGGTGTCGAGGTGCACAACCCCGACCTGGTCCTCGCCACGCTCAACGGCAAGGGCAAGCTGGAGATGGAGCTGACCGTCGAGCGCGGTCGCGGCTACGTCTCCGCCGTCCAGAACAAGCAGGTGGGCCAGGAGATCGGCCGTATCCCGGTCGACTCCATCTACAGCCCCGTGCTGAAGGTCACCTACAAGGTCGAGGCGACCCGAGTCGAGCAGCGCACCGACTTCGACAAGCTCATCGTCGACGTCGAGACCAAGCAGGCCATGCGCCCGCGTGACGCCATGGCGTCCGCCGGCAAGACCCTGGTCGAGCTGTTCGGTCTCGCCCGCGAGCTGAACATCGACGCCGAGGGCATCGACATGGGTCCGTCCCCGACGGACGCCGCCCTGGCCGCCGACCTGGCGCTGCCGATCGAGGAGCTGGAGCTCACGGTCCGCTCCTACAACTGCCTCAAGCGCGAGGGCATCCACTCCGTGGGTGAGCTCGTGGCGCGTTCCGAGGCCGACCTGCTCGACATCCGCAACTTCGGTGCGAAGTCGATCGACGAGGTCAAGGCGAAGCTGGCCGGCATGGGCCTGGCCCTCAAGGACAGCCCGCCCGGATTCGACCCGACCGCCGCCGCCGACGCCTTCGGCGCCGACGACGACGCGGACGCGGGCTTCGTCGAGACCGAGCAGTACTGATCGCCGGGCCTCACGGCCCGTCCCGATCGCGCCGCGGGCCGGCTTCGGCCGGCCCCGCGGTTCCCCGCGCTCCTTCGGGAGCGCGGGTCTCCGACAGGTAACCGCCTGCTCGGATACTGACCCCGGTACCTCATACGGCCAGGGCAGACACCTAGGAGAAACACCATGCCGCGTCCCGCGAAGGGTGCCCGCCTCGGCGGTTCCGCCGCTCACGAGAAGCTGCTCCTCGCCAACCTGGCGAAGGCGCTGTTCGAGCACGGCCGCATCACGACGACCGAGGCCAAGGCCCGCCGTCTGCGTCCGGTCGCCGAGCGCCTGATCACCAAGGCGAAGAAGGGCGACATCCACAACCGTCGCCTGGTGCTGCAGACGATCACCGACAAGGGCATCGTCCACACCCTCTTCACCGAGATCGCCCCGCGTTACTCGGAGCGTCCGGGTGGTTACACCCGTATCACCAAGATCGGCAACCGTCGTGGCGACAACGCCCCGATGGCCGTGATCGAGCTGGTCGAGGGCGAGATCGCCAAGAAGGCGACCGTCGCCGAGGCCGAGGCCGCCACCAAGCGCGCCGTCAAGGAGGCCGACGAGGCCGCGCAGGACGCCTGAGCGTTCTGAACGATCTCGTGGGCGGGCCCGCACCCTTCGGGGTGCGGGCCCGTTCCGCGTATACCGGGTTTTGAGAGGATGGACGGCGTGAGCGACGAGGTAGCGGACGGTTTCGTACGGGTCAGGCTCGACCTGTCGTACGACGGCAAGGACTTCTCCGGCTGGGCCAAGCAGGCCCGCGGGCAGCGCACCGTCCAGGGCGAGATCGAGGACGCCCTGCGTACCGTCACCCGCTCCACCGAGACGTACGAGCTGACGGTCGCCGGCCGTACGGACGCCGGGGTGCACGCGCGCGGCCAGGTCGCGCACGTCGACCTGCCGGGCGCGCTGTGGGAGGAGCACCGCGAGAAGCTGCTCAGGCGGCTCGCCGGGCGGCTCTCGCACGATGTGCGGATCTGGTCGGCCGAGGAGGCGCCGGCGGGCTTCAACGCCCGGTTCTCGGCGATCTGGCGCCGGTACGCGTACCGGGTCACCGACCACCCCGGCGGTGTCGACCCGCTGCTGCGCGGCCATGTGCTGTGGCACGACTGGACCCTCGACATGGACGCCATGAACGCCGCCGCCGAGCACCTCGTCGGCGAGCACGACTTCGCCGCGTACTGCAAGAAGCGCGAGGGCGCCACCACCATCCGCACCCTGCAGGAGCTGCGCTGGGAGCGCCGCTCCGACGGGATCCTGGAGGCCACGGTCAAGGCCGACGCCTTCTGCCACAACATGGTGCGCTCGCTGGTGGGCGCCCTTCTGTTCGTCGGTGACGGGCACCGGCCGGTGGAGTGGCCCGGCAAGGTGCTGGCCGCGGGCGTACGGGACTCGGCCGTGCACGTCGTACGGCCGCACGGCCTCACCCTCGAAGAGGTCGGCTACCCGGCCGACGAGCTGCTCGCCACCCGCAGCCGGGAGGCGCGCAACAAGCGGTCACTCCCCGGGAGCGCGGGCTGCTGCTGAGGCCTGGCTCTTGCCGCGGGCGTAGATCTGGTTGAAGGCGAAGGTGCCCAGGTCGCCGCTGGTCTGGAAGACGGCCTGGTCGCCGGAGGTGACCTTGCGGCCGTTCTGGAAGCCGGCCTGGGTGAGATAGACGTAGCGGCCGATCGCGTTGGTGCGCCGCAGGCAGACCGTGGCGTGGCAGAAGTCGGCGACGCCGGCGCCGGAGAGCGTGGCGATGCCGCCGGTGGCCTGCTTCTTCGCCTGGGTGGCCTGCTTCTCGGTGGGGAAGACGGCCACGCCGACGGTGACGGCGACGCCGTCCTTGACGTAGGTGGCGCGCAGGACGCGCGTGCAGCCGTTGTCCGCGAGGGCCGAGCCGAGGCCGCCGACCGTGACGGCGGCGCAGTTCGTGGTGGAGGCGGTCGCCCCCTTGAGGTAGACGCGGCCGCTCATGGTCAGCTTCTTGCCGGGGAACAGGCCCTCGGCGGACAGCGGCGCCGTGTCCTTCTTCTCGTCGGAGATGTAGTCGCGCGGGTTCGGCGGCGGCAGCGGGGCGACGGAGGAGAACGCCGGCGACGGGGTGGTGGTGTCCGAGGGGGTCGCCGGGCCGGTCGCGGTGGTGCCGCCGTTCTTGGCCTCGTCGTTGCTCTTGTTGGTGGCGACGATCGCGGTGGCGACGACGGCCCCCACGGCGAGCGCGGCGACCGCGCCGCCGCCGATCATCAGCCGGCGCTTGCGGCGGGAACGGGCGTTCGACGCGTCGGCGAGGGCGCCCCAGTCCGGGGTGCCGTCGGGCTGGGCGGGCTGTGCGGCGGGCGCGCCCGGGAACGCCCCCGGCTGCTGCTGAGGCTGCTGCCACGGGGGCTGCGGGGGCGGTGACGCCTGTGGCCCCTGCCCGTATCCCTGCTGCCCCTGCCCCTGCCCCTGCCCGTACGGCTGCTGTCCCGGGCCCTGCTGCGGCCACTGAGGCCCCCCAAAGCTCATGCGGCGCATCCTAATACCGCGTTCACGGCGGATCGGCTGAGCGGGCGGTACCGGGACATCCTCGGGACCTCGCCGTGCTCGAAACTTTCGGCAGAGTTTCGTAACAAAGAATGCTCAGGGTGGCGCCAGCGTCCCCTCTGTTTCGCTAATTTCTGCGTTCGCAGCGGTGAGCGCCGCCCGGCATGGATTCTTCCTATCGAAAGTTTCGGGCGGGGTATCGCTCGGAGTCGTCCGCTGCTCGTTCGATCCTGCTCCACCCCCCAACGAGCGGAAGGATCGCAAGTCGATGAGCATCAAGGCCTTATGGCATACGGCCGCGAGAAAGGCACTCGTCGTCGGGACCGCGAGTGCCCTGGCCGCCGGCGGGGCGGTCGTCGCCCTGGCCGGTACGGCGGAGGCGGCGAGCAGCCTCGGCGCGGCCGCGTCGGCGAAGGGCCGGTACTTCGGTACGGCCGTCGCCAACAACCACCTCGGCGAGACGGACTACGCCGCCACGCTGAACGCGGAGTTCAACTCGGTGACGCCCGAGAACGAGATGAAGTGGGACGCGGTCGAGCCGAACCGCGGCAGCTTCTCGTACACCAACGCCGACAAGATCGTCACCCACGCCAAGAGCCACAACATGCAGGTGCGCGGGCACACCCTGGTGTGGCACTCCCAGCTGCCGGGCTGGGTGGGCTCGCTCGGCGCCGACGAGCTGCGGACGGCGATGAACAACCACATCACCTCGGTGATGACCCACTACAAGGGCCAGATCGCCGCCTGGGACGTGGTGAACGAGGCGTTCCAGGACGGCTCCAGCGGCGCCCGGCGCAGCTCGCCGTTCCAGGACAAGCTGGGCAACGGCTTCATCGAGGAGGCGTTCCGCACCGCGCGGGCCGCCGACCCCGCGGCCAAGCTCTGCTACAACGACTACAACACCGACGGGGTCAACGCGAAGTCCACCGCCGTGTACAACATGGTCAAGGACTTCAAGACCCGCGGCGTGCCGATCGACTGCGTCGGCTTCCAGGGGCACTTCAACCCCAACTCGCCGGTGCCCTCCGACTTCCAGGCCAACCTGCAGCGCTTCGCCGACCTCGGCGTCGACGTGCAGCTGACCGAGCTGGACATCGAGGGGTCGGGCACCGCGCAGGCGAACAACTACGCCACCGTGGTCCGGGGCTGCCTCGCGGTGACCCGCTGCACGGGCATCACCGTGTGGGGCGTCACCGACAAGTACTCGTGGCGCTCCAGCGGCACCCCGCTGCTCTTCGACGGCTCGTACCAGAAGAAGCCCGCGTACACCTCGGTCCTCGACGTGCTGAACGGCGGCACCACCCCGCCCACGACACCGCCGACCACGCCCCCCACGACTCCTCCCACGACGCCTCCGACGACTCCGCCCGGCGGCACCAAGTCGTGCACGGCGACGTACACCACGGCGCAGTCCTGGAACGGCGGGTACAACGGCACGGTCACCATCACGGCCGGCGGCGCGGCGATCAGCGGCTGGAAGGTGCCGCTGACCTTCACGTCCGGGCAGACCGTCTCCACCGTCTGGAACGGGACCGGCTCCACCAGCGGGAACGTGGTGACGGTGACGAACGCGGCCCACAACGGCTCGGTCGGGGCCGGGGCCTCCACCAGCTTCGGCTTCACGGTCACCAGCACGGACGCCACGCCTCCCGCGGTGGGCGCCTGCACGGCCTCCTGACCCGGGAAGCGCGGGTGTGACGGGTCCGGCCGGCCCTTCGGCGGCATATGCCGAGGGGTCGGCCGCCGTCGGTCCGCCGTCGGTCCGCTGTCGGTCCGCCGGAGGGCCGACGCGGGTCCGTCGCCGGGTCCGCGGATATGAGGTCGGGCATATTTGGTTGGGATCGGGCCGCGCGGGCGGTGACAATGCCCCCTATGGGACATGTCGAGGCCGCACATCTGGAGTACTACCTGCCGGACGGGAGGGTCCTGCTCGGGGACGTCTCCTTCCGGGTCGGCGAGGGCGCGGTGGTCGCCTTGGTCGGCGCCAACGGCGCCGGCAAGACCACGCTGCTCCGGATGATCGCCGGCGAGCTCCAGCCGCACGGCGGCACCGTCACCGTCAGTGGCGGGCTCGGCGTGATGCCGCAGTTCGTCGGCTCCGTACGGGACGGCTCCACCGTCCGCGACCTGCTGGTCTCCGTCGCCCCGGCGCGCATCCGGGAGGCCGCGAAGGCGGTCGACGCGGCGGAGGAGCGCATCATGACGGTCGACGACGAGGCCGCTCAGATGGCATATGCCCAGGCGCTGAGCGACTGGGCGGAGGCGCAGGGGTACGAGTTCGAGACCTTGTGGGACATGTGCACGATGGCGGCCATGGGCGTCCCGTACGACAAGGCGCAGTTCCGGCAGGTGACCACCCTCAGCGGCGGCGAGCAGAAGCGGCTGGTCCTGGAGTACCTGCTGCGCGGCAACGACGAGGTGCTGCTGCTCGACGAGCCGGACAACTATCTGGACGTCCCCGGCAAGCGCTGGCTGGAGGAGCGGCTGCGGGAGACCCGCAAGACCGTGCTCTTCATCTCCCATGACCGGGAGCTGCTGTCCCGCGCCGCGCAGAAGATCGTGGCCGTGGAGCCGGGCCCGGGCGGCTCGGACGTCTGGGTGCACGGCGGCGGCTTCGACACCTTCCACGAGGCGAGGCGGGAGCGCTTCGCGCGCTTCGAGGAGCTGAAGCGGCGCTGGGAGGAGAAGCACGCGCAGCTGAAGAAGCTGGTGCTCACGCTGCGGCAGGCGGCCGCGGTCAGCCACGAGATGGCCTCGCGGTACGCGGCGGCGCAGACCCGGCTGCGGAAGTTCGAGGAGGCGGGCCCGCCCCCGGAGCCGCCGCGCGAGCAGGACATCCGGATGCGGCTGCGCGGCGGCCGGACCGGCGTGCGGGCGGTGACCGTGGAGAACCTGGAGCTCACCGGCCTGATGAAGCCGTTCTCGCTGGAGATCTTCTACGGCGAGCGGGTGGCCGTCCTCGGCTCGAACGGCTCCGGGAAGTCGCACTTCCTGCGGCTGCTCGCGGGCGACGAGTCGGTGGCCCACACGGGTGCCTGGAAGCTGGGCGCGCGCGTCGTGCCGGGCCACTTCGCCCAGACCCACGCGCACCCCGAGCTCTTCGGCCGCTCGCTCGTCGACATCCTGTGGACGGAGCACGCCAAGGACCGCGGCGGCGCGATGTCCATCCTGCGCCGCTACGAGCTGGAGCGGCAGGGCGACCAGCCCTTCGAGAAGCTCTCCGGCGGCCAGCAGGCCCGCTTCCAGATCCTCCTCCTGGAGCTCGCCGGCACCACCGCGCTGCTCCTGGACGAGCCCACGGACAACCTGGACCTGGAGTCGGCGGAGGCCCTCCAGGACGGCCTGGAGTCCTACGAGGGCACGGTCCTCGCGGTCACCCACGACCGCTGGTTCGCCCGCTCCTTCGACCGCTACCTGGTCTTCGGTTCGGACGGGGTCGTCCGGGAGACGAGCGAGCCGGTGTGGGACGAGCGGCGGGTCGAGCGGGCACGCTGACCTGGCGCTTCCGCTCGATTTGAACCGTCGGGGGTGGCGCGGGTAGTGTTGCGGTCTGTTATGCGTAGTGGCTTCGTCGTTCTCATGCGAAGGAGCCTGCGCAGGTTCCCTGGAGCAGTTACCAGTGGCTCGCATACGGGCGATGACCCGGCAGTGCGGGCCCCAGCTGCATGATCGCTTCAGGCGTGTCTGGACTCCATCCACTGAAGAAGCGAAGGCTACGAAGTGCGTACGTACAGCCCCAAGCCCGGCGATGTCACTCGCCAGTGGCACATCATTGACGCGCGGGACGTCGTCCTGGGTCGTCTCGCGACGACGGCTGCGAACCTCCTGCGAGGCAAGCACAAGCCCGTCTACGCCCCCCACATGGACATGGGCGACTTCGTCATCATCATCAATGCTGACAAGGTCCACCTGTCGGGTAACAAGAAGACCCAGAAGATGGCCTACCGCCACTCTGGCTACCCGGGTGGTCTGCGCTCCATGCGCTACGACGAGCTGCTCGAGAAGAACCCTGAGAAGGCCGTCGAGAAGGCCATCAAGGGCATGATCCCCAAGAACACCCTGGGCCGTCAGATGATCTCGAAGCTGAAGGTCTACTCGGGCGAGAACCACCCGCACGCTGCCCAGCAGCCGGTTCCGTTCGAGATCACCCAGGTCGCGCAGTAGTTCCGGCCACCCCCTAAGACGAAAAGAATCTGAGGAGCATCGTGGCCGAGACCACCCCCGAGACGACCATCGAAGAGTTCGACGGCGTCGAGGAGTACACGACCGAGACCGAGGCCTTCGAGGGTGAGTACACCTCCGAGTCCCTCGCCTCCCGCTTCGGCGACCCGCAGCCGGCCGCCGGCCTGGGCCGTCGCAAGAACGCCATCGCCCGCGTCCGGATCGTTCCGGGCACCGGCAAGTGGAAGATCAACGGTCGCACCCTCGAGGACTACTTCCCGAACAAGGTGCACCAGCAGGAAGTCAACGAGCCCTTCAAGGTGCTCGAGCTCGACAACCGCTACGACGTCATCGCCCGCATCGCGGGTGGCGGCGTGTCCGGCCAGGCCGGCGCCCTGCGCCTCGGCGTGGCCCGCGCCCTCAACGAGGCCGACGTCGAGAACAACCGCGGCCCGCTGAAGAAGGCCGGCTTCCTCTCCCGTGACGACCGTGCGGTCGAGCGGAAGAAGGCCGGTCTCAAGAAGGCCCGTAAGGCTCCGCAGTACAGCAAGCGCTAAATCGCCTGCTCGGCCTGCTCGGCCGGTCCGCGCGCCCCGGCGGCACTCCCGTGCCGCCGGGGCGTTCGGCTTTTCCAAACCTTTGTTTCATAGTCTTGGGAACACACCTGGGCGCGAACCTGGGCACCTTCTGAACGGTTCGGATGCGGAAGCGGGCATCAGCCGGTCAGGGCATCGCATTTTCGGAGCACTTTCGGAGGACAGCTGTGGGACGACTCTTCGGCACGGACGGCGTGCGTGGCGTGGCCAACGCGGGCCTGACGGCTGAGCTGGCACTCGGCCTGTCGGTCGCGGCCGCGCACGTGCTCGCCGAAGCGGGCACCTTCGAGGGCCATCGGCCGACCGCCGTGGTGGGGCGCGACCCACGCGCCTCGGGCGAGTTCCTGGAGGCCGCGGTCGTCGCCGGCCTCGCCAGCGCGGGCGTCGACGTGCTCCGGGTCGGCGTGCTGCCCACCCCGGCCGTCGCGTACCTCACCGGCGCGCTCGGCGCCGACCTCGGCGTGATGCTGTCCGCCTCGCACAACGCGATGCCCGACAACGGCGTCAAGTTCTTCGCGCGCGGCGGCCACAAGCTCGCCGACGACCTGGAGGACCGGATCGAGGCCGTGTACGAGGAGCACCGCACCGGCGCTCCCTGGGACCGGCCCACCGGCGCGGGCGTCGGCCGGGTGCGCGACTACGACGAGGGCTTCGACAAGTACGTCGCCCACCTCGTCGCCGTCCTGCCCAACCGCCTCGACGGTCTCAAGATCGTCCTCGACGAGGCGCACGGCGCCGCCGCCTGGGTGTCGCCGGAGGCGTTCACCCGCGCCGGTGCCGAGATCGTCACCATCGGCGCCTCGCCCGACGGCCTCAACATCAACGACGGCTGCGGCTCCACCCACCTGGACCTGCTCAAGGCCGCCGTCGTCGAGCACGGCGCCGACCTCGGCATCGCCCACGACGGCGACGCCGACCGCTGCCTCGCGGTCGACGCGGCCGGCAACGAGGTCGACGGCGACCAGATCCTCGCCGTCCTCGCCCTCGCCATGCGCGAGGCCGGCACGCTGCGCGGCGACACGGTCGTCGCCACGGTGATGTCCAACCTCGGCTTCAAGCTCGCCATGGAGCGCGCGGGCCTGCACTTCGTCCAGACGGCGGTCGGCGACCGTTACGTCCTGGAGGCCATGAAGGAGCACGGCTACGCCCTCGGCGGCGAGCAGTCCGGCCACGTCATCGTGCTCGACCACGCCACCACGGGCGACGGCACCCTGACGGGTCTGATGCTCGCGGCCCGGGTCGCCGCCACCGGCAAGCCGCTCGCGGAGCTCGCCGGCGTGATGGAGCGGCTGCCGCAGGTCCTCATCAACGTGCCGGACGTCGACAAGTCGCGCGTGTCCACCTCCGCCGAGCTGGCCCAGGCCGTCGGCGAGGCCGAGCGCGAGCTGGGCTCCACCGGCCGCGTCCTGCTGCGCCCCTCGGGCACGGAGCCGCTGGTGCGGGTCATGGTCGAGGCCGCGGACACGGAGCAGGCGGGCGCGGTGGCGGGCCGGCTCGCGGACGCGGTGAAGGCCGCGCTGGGCTGAGGCCGGGCGCCAGGGCACGTACCGACGTACAGGCATATGACAGGTCCCCCGCACCCGTTCCATGGGCCCGGGGGACCTGTCCTATGCCGGGTCCGCGTGGGGCGTCCGGCTCCGGTCAGAGCTTGCGCAGGCTCAGCCGCTGCACCTTGTGGTCCGGTCCCTTGCGCACCACCAGCGTGGCCCGGCCCCGGGTCGGCGCCACGTTCTCCAGCAGGTTCACCCGGTTGATGGTCCGCCACATGGTGCGGGCGTACTCCAGGGCCTCCTCCTCGGAGACCTGCGTGTAGCGCTGGAAGTACGAGTCGGGGTTCTGGAACGCGGTCTGACGCAGCTTCCGGAACCGGTTGAGGTACCAGCCCTCGATGTCCTCGGGGCGCGCGTCCACGTACACGGAGAAGTCGAAGTAGTCGGCGAGACCCACCCGGGTGCGGCCGTCCTTGCCGGGCAGGGCCGGCTGGAGGACGTTCAGGCCCTCCACGATGAGGATGTCGGGACGTCGCACGACCAGCTGCTCGTCGGGCACCCGGTCGTAGATCAGGTGCGAGTAGACGGGCGCGGTGACCTCCTCCTTGCCCGCCTTGATGTCGGCGACGAAGCGGGTGAGGGCGCGCCGGTCGTACGACTCGGGGAAGCCCTTGCGGGACATCAGGCCGCGCGCCTTCAGCTCCTCCATCGGGTACAGGAACCCGTCGGTGGTGATCCGCTCCACCCGCGGGTGCTCCGGCCAGCGCGCGAGCAGCGCCTGGAGGAGGCGGGCCACGGTGGACTTGCCGACGGCGACGGAGCCGGCGACCCCTATGACGAAGGGCGTGCCGCGCTGCTCGCCGCGCTCGCCGAGGAAGGTGTTCAGAGCCCCGCGCAGGCCGCTGGTGGCCTGGACGTACAGGTTGAGCAGCCGGGACAGCGGCAGGTAGATGTCCCGCACCTCGTCGAGGTCGATCACGTCCCCGAGGCCTTGGAGCCGCTCGACCTCCTCGGCGGTCAGCGGCAGCGGCGTCTTGTCGCGCAGGGCGCTCCACTCGGCGCGGGTGAGGTCGACGTACGGCGTCGCCTCGGAGGTCCGGCGCGAGGGCGCGCCGGTGCCGGAGGTCTTACCGGGGGCTGTCTCGCGGGCGGTCCCCTGGACGGTCCCGTTGGCGCTTCCGGACGGAGAATCGATCACCCGGACATTGTCCCGGCTCTCCGGCCCGGGCGGGGCGTGGGGTGGGTCACTCGGCGGCGCGGGGTGCCGAACGGCCCCGTGCGGATCTCGATCTTGTACCGAACCGTCCGTACACGGACAAGAGGATGCGTGTCGTCCATAAGCTCCTCACAGGAATCACACAGTCGAACCGAGAGTCGATCGATGCCCCGCACCCTGCTCCGCCGTACCGCCGCCGCCACCGCCGCCGGATCCCTCGCGCTGCTGCTCGCCGCCTGCGGCGGAAGCGACAAGCCGGCCAAGGACGACGCGAAGAAGACCGACGCCCCCGCGTCCGCCTCCGCCGCCCCCAAGGCCGACCCGAACGCGAAGGCGCTGTCGGCGGCCGAGCTGGAGAAGCTGATCGTCGAGCAGACGGACCTCAAGGGGCACAAGGTCCAGAAGTTCAAGGCGGGGGAGAGCCTGGCCGCCGACGCCGTCTCCTCCGACAAGCCGGAGTGCGAGCCGCTGGCCGAGGCCCTGACCGCCGTCTCCACGGGCACCCCGGGCGCCACGGCGCAGCGCAAGGCCGTCGAGATCCCGACGAAGGGCACCGACCCCATGGCCGCCCTCGGCGCGCCGGTGACCTCCCTGGCGCTCGGCTCCTACGACGCCGACGGCGCCGAGAAGGCGCTGGCCTCCCTCAAGGCCGCGGGCGAGTCCTGCACGGGCGGCTTCACCATCATCACCGGTGGCGTGAAGAGCAAGATCAACAAGGTCGCCGCCGACTCCGTGACCGCCGGCGACGAGGCCCTGGCCTGGACGGTCACCCGCGACATGGAGGGCGAGCCCTTCCTCACCAAGCTCGCCGTCCTCCGCAAGGGCAACAACCTCGCGACCTTCGCCACGCTGAGCATCACGGGCGAGGTCAAGGAGCAGCCGCAGGTCATCATCGACACCCAGGCGAAGAAGCTGGGCTGATCGCGGCTCTTCCGGTTCGGCCGCACGCGCGAACGGGCCTCCGGCGGATCACTCCGCCGGAGGCCCGTTCTTTCTGCCTCGTGTCACCCGGGCATGCGCAGCGGGATGGGGCCGTCGGCCGGGCGGAGGAGCGCGAACCCGAAGTCCGTCGCCGACGGCGAGGCCGCCGACGGCGGTACGTACGACGGCACGACGACGACGCGTTCGACGTACGAGTAGACCCAGGAATCCGGGTTCCCCGACTCCGCGTCCGTCCCCGTCACCACGCCCCGCAGCAGCCAGTTCGGCCCGTCGCAGCCCAGCATCAGAACCGGCATGCGGCGCCTGCGCAGGTCCGGCCCCTCGGTGGGAATCACGCACCTCAGCTCTGGACCGAGCCGGCCGGCCCACTCCGTGGCCTCGCCGCCCCGCGCGCGTATGTCCCGCGCGAGACGAGCTCTGGTGTCCGCCCACTGCGGTCCATCCGGCGAGCGGAACGCCTGGAGCTGCAGTGCGGTCTCCTTGCCGCGGACAAGGGTGACGCCCCAGAGCCGGGGCGGAGTTCCGCCTCTGTCCATCCGGAGGTCGAGGCCCGGATCGTCCGGGATCCTCAGACCGCCGAGATCGAGCAGGCCCTTTGCGTGCCGGCCGCCCTGTTCCGACTCGTCCCACGGACCCGTTTCGATGCCACGGAGCCCCGGGAGAAGCCCTCCTCCCGCCTGTGCCCATTCGTCGGCGAGCGACTGGGCGTGGACGAGGAGTTCGTCGATCTCCTCCTCGCGCAGGCCCGCCAGTCGGATCAGGGCGTCGAGCAGGGCCACCACGGACTCAAGGGGGCCGGTCCCGAGCCAGTCCAGCGCGCGAGCGGCGGCCATGTCGCCGCCGAGCGCGCGGACGAGGGTCTCCATGTCGGAGCGCTCCGAAGCGCCACCGGCGACCGCGCTCAGCACCTCCTGGACATCGGCCCCCGCCTCCTGGCGCAACCGCAGCACGGCCTTGACCGCGAAGAGCAGGACATTTGCCGGGCCGGGACTTCCTCCCGGGCTGTCCCAGCCGCTGTCCTCCGGCGGGCCGGAGGACAAGCTTCCCTGACTGCGGAACTCGTCCAGCTTTTGCCTCGCGGACCTGCGAACGCTGTTCACCCCACCACTTCCTCGTCATCCGATCCGGCAAGGCGTGCACCATGCCGCCAAGCGCCTCCGCTCCGGAATTCCCGGGTGTTCGTTCAGGCGGCGTTGCCGTGAGGGGTGAGGTTGATCGTCAGGTCGGCGTCGAGGGCGCGGGCGAGGCGTCGCAGCAGGGGGATGGTGGGGACAGTGCCACCGCCTTCGATGCGCGAGATCTGGGGCTGCTGCATGCCGCAGCGATGGGCGAGTTCGGCCTGCGACAGGCCGAGAGCGGTGCGCCGGTCGTAGACCATCTGGCCGAGGTCGTGGGCCAGTTCGGCCTCTTCGTAGAGGCGGTCGTACTCGGGGTTTTCCTCTGCCGCTTCGCCCAGGAGTCTGCGGTGGCGGCGGGTCTTCCACTCGGCGTGGTTCATCGCGGTTCCTCCTTGATGTCGCGGCTACGGACGGCGTGTTCGGCGATTGGTTCGGGGTGGGCCTCGTGGAGGGCCTGGGCGGTACGCGTGCGTTCCAGCGGCGCGGTCTCGCACATTCTGGCCTTCCTGAACACTGTCAGAAGCACGATGCGGCGGCCGGGCGCGATCCAGTAGGTGATGCGCTGGGCGTTGCCGTCGATGTCGAAGCGGAGCTCCAGAAGCGGACTTCAGGCGCGGCGACGGCGGCGTCGGTTCGCCGGTGCCCGACTCGGTCCGCCCGGGCCGGTGCCCGGTCGTGCGGCTGCGCCGAACCGGCCCGGTACGGGTGGGCCTCCGTGTGCGTTCCACCCGATTCGGGGTGGTCCGCCGTAAGGTGCCGACATGTGCGGAATCGTGGGTTACGCCGGCGGGCAGTCGGCGCTCGATGTGGTCGTCGCCGGTCTGAAGCGGCTCGAATACCGCGGCTACGACTCGGCCGGGGTCGCGGTGCTCAGTGACGGCGGGCTCGCCGCCGCGAAGAAGGCCGGAAAGCTCGTCAACCTGGAGAAGGAGCTGGCGGAACGCCCGCTGCCGAGCGGGCCCGCCGGCATCGGGCACACCCGGTGGGCCACCCATGGCGCCCCCACCGACACCAACGCCCATCCGCACCTCGACAACGCGGGCCGCGTCGCCGTCGTCCACAACGGCATCATCGAGAACTTCGCCGCCCTGCGCGCCGAGCTGGCCGACCGCGGGCATGTGCTCGTGTCCGAGACCGACACCGAGGTCGTGGCCCATCTGCTCGCCGAGGAGTTCTCCTCCGCCGGCGACCTCGGCGAGGCCATGCGGCTGGTGTGCCGGCGGCTCGACGGCGCGTTCACGCTGGTCGCCGTGCACGCCGACCAGCCGGACGTGGTGGTGGGCGCCCGCCGCAACTCCCCGCTCGTCGTCGGTGTCGGCGAGGGCGAGAACTTCCTCGCCTCCGACGTGTCCGCCTTCATCGCGTACACCCGCACCGCCATCGAACTCGGCCAGGACCAGGTCGTCGAGCTGACCCGCGACTCCGTCACGGTCACCGACTTCGACGGCGCGCCCGCCGACGTCCGGACGTACCACATCGACTGGGACGCCTCCGCAGCCGAGAAGGGTGGCTACGCCTCCTTCATGCTCAAGGAGATCGCCGAGCAGCCCAAGGCCGTCGCCGACACCCTTCTCGGCCGGATCGACACCGAGGGCCGGCTCCGTCTCGACGAGCTGCGCATCCCCGACGCCGTGCTGCGCGAGGCCGACAAGATCGTCGTGGTGGCCTGCGGGACGGCCTTCCACGCCGGGCTCATCGCCAAGTACGCCATCGAGCACTGGACCCGGATCCCCTGCGAGGTGGAGCTGGCCAGCGAGTTCCGCTACCGGGACCCGATCCTCGGCCCCCGTACCCTCGTCGTCGCGATCTCCCAGTCCGGCGAGACCATGGACACCCTCATGGCGCTGCGCCACGCGCGCGAACAGGGCGCGAAGGTCCTCGCCGTCTGCAACACCAACGGTTCCACCATCCCCCGCGAGTCCGACGGCGTCCTCTACACCCACGCCGGACCCGAGGTCGCGGTCGCGTCCACCAAGGCGTTCCTGACCCAGCTCGTCGCCTGCTACCTGCTGGCCCTCTACCTCGGGCAGGTGCGCGGCACCCAGTGGGGCGACGAGATCCAGGCCCTCATCCACGAGCTCGCCCGGATCGGCGACGAGGTGGAGCACGTCCTCGGCACCATGGAGCCCGTCCGCGTGCTCGCCCGTTCCCTCGCCGACAAGGACACCGTCCTCTTCCTCGGCCGGCACGTCGGCCACCCCGTCGCCCTCGAAGGCGCCCTCAAGCTCAAGGAACTCGCCTACATGCACGCCGAGGGCTTCGCCGCCGGCGAGCTCAAGCACGGGCCGATCGCCCTCGTCGAGCAGGACCTGCCGGTCGTCGTCATCGTCCCCTCGCCGCGCGGCCGGTCCGTCCTGCACGACAAGATCGTCTCCAACATCCAGGAGATCCGGGCCCGCGGCGCCCGCACGATCGTCATCGCCGAGGAGGGCGACGAGGCCGTCGTCCCGTACGCCGACCATCTCGTCCGTATCCCCGTCACGCCTACGCTGCTTCAGCCGCTGGTCGCCACCGTGCCCCTGCAGGTCTTCGCCTGCGAACTGGCCACGGCCCGGGGCAACGAGGTAGACCAGCCACGCAACCTGGCCAAATCCGTGACAGTGGAGTGAGTGAAGAAATGATCATCGGGGTGGGGATCGACGTGGCCGAGATCGACCGGTTCGCCGCGTCACTGGAACGGACGCCGGGCCTCGTCCAGCGCCTCTTCGTCGAACGGGAGCTCCTGCTCCCCAGCGGCGAGCGGCGCGGGCCCGCCTCCCTCGCGGTGCGGTTCGCCGCGAAGGAAGCCGTGGCCAAAGCCCTGGGTGCGCCCGCGGGCCTGCACTGGACCGACGCCGAGGTGTACGTCGAGAGCAGCGGTCAGCCGCGGCTCCGCGTCCGCGGCACCGTCGCCGCCCGCGCCGCCGAGCTCGGCGTACGGCACTGGCACGTGTCCCTCAGCCACGACGCGGGGGTGGCGTCGGCGGTGGTGATCGCCGAGGGTTGAGCCATGCGCAGCGCACACCGAGTCGAGACCGTCCGGGCCGCCGAGGCCGCACTCATGGCCCGGGTCCCCGACGGCGCCCTCATGCAGCGTGCCGCCGCCGGACTCGCCGCCGCGTGCGCGGGGCTCCTGCGCCGGGTGTATGGGGCCCGGGTCGTCCTCCTCGTCGGCGGCGGCGACAACGGCGGCGACGCCCTCTACGCCGGCGCCCGGCTCGCCCGGCGCGGCGCCGCGGTCCACGCCGTCCTGCTCGGCGCCCGCGCCCACGAAGGCGGGCTCGCCGCACTCCGCGCCGCCGGCGGACACGTCGCCGAAGACCCGTACGACGTCCTCGCCGCCGCCGACCTCGTCCTCGACGGCATCACCGGCATCGGCGGACGCGGCGGACTGCGGCCCGACGCCGTCCCCGTCGCCCGGGCGGCCCGCGGCTCCGACGCCGTCGTCGTCGCCGTCGACCTGCCGAGCGGCGTCGACGCCGACACCGGCGAAGTCGCGGGGGAAGCGCTCCGTGCCGACGCGACCGTCACCTTCGGCACGTACAAACCGGGGCTCCTCGTCGACCCGGCACGCGCGTACGCCGGCGCCCTCCGGCTCGTCGACATCGGGCTCGGCCCGTACCTCCCCGCCCCCGACCTCGAAGCCCTGCAACACGCCGACGTGGCCGCGCTGCTGCCCGCGCCCGGCGCCGGCAGCGACAAATACCGGCGCGGCGTCGTCGGCATCGTCGCCGGCTCCGCCCGCTACCCCGGCGCCGCCGTCCTCGCCGTCACCGGCGCGTTGCGCGGCGGCGCCGGAGCCGTCCGGTACGTCGGCCACGCCGCCGACGCCGTCATCGCCGCCCACCCCGAGACCCTCGTCCACGCCGGGCCGCCCGCCAAGGCCGGGCGCGTCCAGGCCTGGGTCGTCGGGCCCGGCCTCGGCGACGAACCCGGCGTCGCGGACGTCCTCGCCTCCGACGTCCCCGTCCTCGTCGACGCCGACGGGCTGCGCGGGCTCACCCCCACGGCGCTCGCGGCCCGTTCGGCACCCACCCTCCTCACCCCCCACGCCGGGGAGGCGGCCGCACTGCTCGGCACCTCCCGGGAGGAAGTCGAGGCGGAGCGGCTCACCGCCGTACGCGAACTCGCCGCGCGGTACGGGGCGACCGTGCTGCTCAAGGGGTCCACGACGCTGGTGTGTCCGGCGGGCGGGGCGGGCGTCGTGCGGGTGAACCCGACGGGGACGGCGTGGCTGGCGACGGCGGGGAGCGGGGACGTGCTGTCGGGGGTGGGCGGGTCGTTGCTGGCGGCGGGGTTGTCGGCGGTGGACGCGGGGGCGGTGGCCGCGTATGTGCACGGGTTGGCGGGGCGGCGGGCCGCGCGGGGCGCGGGTGTCGGTGCGGGGGGCGCGGGGGCGCCGGTGACCGCGGTGGAGGTGGCGGCTGCGGTGGCGGGGGCCTGGGCGGACGTCCGGGGTGCCGTGCGCTGAGGTTCGTGGTGGGTGCGCGGGGGCCGGGGAGGGGGTCGCGTTCTGCACTGCATGATTTACGGCGCGGGTCTGGTCCCACGAGAACCTCGGGTCCTTGTTCCCGCGCCACACATCACGCTTTACGTTTCGAACGTCGATTCCCCTCCCCGGCCCCCGCTCCCGTCCGGTTCGCGTCCGCCCCCTCGCCCGCGGGGTGGGAGAGGGAGGTGGGTGGGGGGGTGAGGGTTGTGGGCCGCTTCCCGGTGGTGGGGTGTGGGGATTGGTGGGGATATGGGGGGAGTGTGGGGCCGGTACGTGGGTGGGGGGTTGCGCACCTGAGAGACTAGGGCGCGATGAACCAGACACCGCTGCCCTGCCGAGCCCGTGCCGAGATCGATCTCGAGGCGCTGCGCGCGAACGTACGTACGCTGCGCGCCCGTGTCGCGCCCCACGTCCAGCTGATGGCCGTGGTGAAGGCGGACGCGTACGGGCACGGTGCCGTGCGCTGTGCGGAGGCGGCGCTCGCGGCCGGGGCGACCTGGCTGGGGACCGCGACGCCGCACGAGGCGCTGGCGCTGCGGGCGGCCGGGCTGACCGAGCCGCGGATCATGTGCTGGCTGTGGACGCCGGGCGACCCGTGGGCCGAGGGCATCGAGGCCGGGCTCGACATGTCGGTGAGCGGCCTGTGGGCGCTGGCCGAGGTCACCGCCGCCGCGCGGGAGACCGGGCGGCGGGCGCGGATCCAGCTCAAGGCCGACACCGGGCTCGGCCGCAACGGCTGCCAGCCCGCCGACTGGCCCGAACTGGTCACGGCCGCGCTCAAGGCCGAGGCCGAGGGCCTCGTGAAGGTCACCGGTCTGTGGTCGCACTTCGCCTGCGCCGACGAGCCCGGGCACCCGTCGATCGTCGCGCAGCTGGACACGTTCCGGTCGATGCTCGGCCACGCCGAGCGGGCCGGGATCCGGCCCGAGGTGCGGCACATCGCCAACTCCCCGGCCACGCTCACCCTTCCCGAGGCGCACTTCGACCTCGTCCGGCCCGGGATCGCGATGTACGGCGTCTCGCCCGACCCCGCGATCGGCACCTCCGCCGGTCTCGGGCTGCGGCCGGTGATGTCCCTGAAGGCGAGCGTCGCGCTGGCGAAGCAGGTGCCCGGCGGCCACGGTGTGTCGTACGGGCACCACTACGTCACCCCCGGCCCGACCACCCTCGGCCTCGTCCCGCTCGGCTACGCCGACGGCATCCCGCGGCACGCCTCCCAGCGCGGCCCGGTCCTGGTCGGCGACCGGGTGCGGACGGTGGCGGGGCGGGTCGCCATGGACCAGTTCGTCGTCGATCTGTCGGGCGACGAGGTCGAACCGGGCGCGGAGGCCGTGCTGTTCGGCCCCGGCGACCGGGGCGAGCCCAGCGCGCAGGACTGGGCCGACGCCGCCGACACCATCGCGTACGAGATCGTCACCCGGATCGGCGCGCGTGTGCCGCGGGTGTACGTAGGGGAGTAGAGGGGGCGGTCGGTCGTGGGCGACGACACCTGGCGGCGGGCCGGCTGGGCCGGGGCCGCGGTGGGCGTGCTCGCCGTGGGCGCGGCGGCCGGGGTCGCGATCGAGCGGCTCGCGATAGGCCGCTCCGTACGGGAGAAGGCGCGGCTCGCGCTCGACGCCGAAGGCCCGTACGGCACCCTGCGCGGTACTCCGGGCCGCGCGTTCGCCGACGACGGCACCGAGCTTCTGTACGAGGTCGACGAAGTCGACGAGCCCGCGGGAGCGGGGGCGGGGGATCCCACCGTCGTCTTCTGCCACGGCTACTGTCTCAACGAGGACTCCTGGCACTTCCAGCGCGCCGCCCTGCGCGGCCGCGTCCGTGCCGTCTACTGGGACCAGCGCAGCCACGGCCGTTCGGGGCGCGGCGTCTCCCAGGCCGGGCCCGACGGGGAGCCCGTCTCCATCGACCGGCTGGGCCGCGACCTGAAGACCGTCCTCGACGCCGCCGCGCCCGAGGGGCCGCTGGTCCTGGTCGGGCACTCCATGGGCGGGATGACGATCATGGCGCTCGCCGACCGCTACCCGGAGCTCGTACGGGAGCGGGTCGCGGGCGTCGCCTTCGTGGGGACGTCGGCGGGGCGGCTCGACGAGGTCAGCTACGGGCTGCCGGCGGCCGGCGTCAAGGCCGTGCGCCGGGTGCTGCCCGGGGTGCTGCGCACCCTCGGGACACGCGTCGAACTGGTCGAGCGGGGGCGGCGGGCCGCCACCGATCTGTTCGCCGGCCTGGTCAAGAAGTACTCGTTCGCGACGAAGGACGTCGACCCGGCCGTCGCCCGTTTCGCCGAGCGGATGATCGAGTCGACCCCGATCGACGTCGTCGCCGAGTTCTACCCGGCGTTCGCCGAGCACGAGAAGACCGCCGCCCTGGCCGCCTTCCGGAACCTTCCGGTGCTCGCCCTCGTGGGCGACCAGGACGTGGTCACGCCCCCCGCGCACACCGAGGCCATCGCCAGCGCCCTGCCCGGCGCGGAGCTGGTGATCGTGCCCGACGCCGGGCATCTCGTGATGCTGGAGCGGCCGGAGGTCGTCACCGGCCGGCTCGCCGACCTGCTCGTGCGGGCGGGGGAGGCCCTTCGGCCGGAAGGTGCGGGGCGCGACAACGGTTAAGTTGGCTGGCATGGAGACTTCGCTCGACCCCGCCGGCCAGGCCGGCCCGCTCAACCAGGCCACCCTCGCCGTCGACTCGCCCGAGCTCATGCGGGAGCTGGGCCGCCGGCTCGCCACGCTGCTGCGCCCCGGCGACCTCGTCATGCTCACCGGCGAGCTGGGCGCCGGCAAGACCACGATGACCCGCGGGCTCGGCGAGGGCCTGGGGGTCCGGGGCGCGGTCACCTCCCCGACGTTCGTCATCGCGCGCGTCCACCCCTCGCTGACCGGCGGCCCGGCACTCGTGCACGTCGACGCGTACCGGCTCGGCGGCGGCCTCGACGAGATGGAGGACCTGGACCTCGACGTCTCGCTGCCCGACTCGGTCGTGGTGGTGGAGTGGGGCGACGGCAAGGTCGAGGACCTCACCGACGACCGGCTGCACGTCCTCATCCACCGGGTCGTCGGCGACACGGACGACGACCGGCGCACGGTCATGCTGCACGGCATCGGCGCACGCTGGGCGGACGAGGACCTGCGGCTGCTCTGAGTAACCGCCCGCGACGCCCAGGGGTGATGTTCGCGGGGCCGCGCGGGTGCGTTCCGACAACGTGTCGGGAAAATGTTGCGCGTGCGCTCCCCGACGTGATGACATGGATGCACGAGCTGGTTAGGTGTACCTAACCTACGGGAGGCATGCATGGCGACGCCCGAGCGGGACGGCACCACGAGCACCGGGCGCGGTGCGGACACGGTCTCGATGCGCGACCTGCTGGCGGCCTGCGCGGCGGCCGACGCCGTGTCGACCCCGCCCCGCGAGCGCGCGATCCCGGACGACCCCGATGTCGCGGCGATTCCCCGGATCTCCGGCCGGAGTGACAGCGCCGGTGAGGACGGGGATCAGGGCGGGGATCAAGGCGGGAGAGGGACCGTGCGTCACGAGGCCGCCTGAGTGGTCCGGGTGGTCCGGGTGGTCCGGGTGGCTTGAGCGGTCCGGGCGGTTCTGACGGCGCGCCCTTTTTCACGAGCCCGGGGCGGGTGCGTAGGCGGAGGATCAGGCGCGGGCCGCGGTCGCCGGCGCCATCGCCGGCGCCGTGAAAATCCGGTCCAGGTGGTGCTCCAGTACCGCCGTCGCCGACTCCGGGCTCCGCTGACCCACGAGGATGCTGGTCCCCATGGCCGCCGCCATCGCGAGCAGGCTGATCGCCTCCGTACGGGCGTCGACGCCGGGAGCGGTCAGGCCCGCCTCCCGGGCCTGTTCGAGAAGGCCGGTCAGCGCGTTCTCCGCCGCGTCGGGGTTGTCGATGAACGGCTGCGCGGCCAGCGCCTCGTCGGTCACGGACAGCAGTGAGTACGAGGTGTAGACGAGGTGGAAGGTGCGGCTCTCCCCGTCCGTCGGCAGGGAGGCCAGCAGCAGCGCCTCGATGGCGGCGCGCGGCCCGGGCTCCGGACCCGCGGCGGCCAGGCGGGCGCGGGCGCGTGCCGTGAAGCGGGCGGTCAGGTGCTGGAGCCCGTAGAAGAGCAGCTTCTCCTTGGTCTCGAAGTAGTACTGCACCAGCCGGAGTGACACGCCGGCCTCGGCGGCCACGTCGCGCATGCCGACGGCGTGCAGCCCGCGCCGTCCGGCGACCCGGATGAGCGCCTCGGCGATCTGGGTGCGCCGTTCCTCATGGTCCACGCGTTTCGGCATATGCCGGTGTCTCCGCCCGTCGGGATGGTGGGTGTTCGTGGTTCGTGGTCCGGGGGCCGGGGGCCGGGCTCCCGGAACTCTTTTATGGTACCGCCGTATCAGTATGGTGGTACGGTCGTATCACGAAGAGTCCTTCCGGAGGTGCCCCGTGCCCGAGAACGCGATCCGCGTGCGCCGTGACGTCGGCCGTTACGTCGACGACGAGCTCCGCGACCGCTACTTCGCCGCCGCCGACGTGCTCTACGCGCGCGGGGCGCCCGTCCGCTCCGAGACGGACGTCGAGACGAGCTTCGGCACCACGCACGTGTACCGGTACGGCCCGGTGGACCCCGCGGCCGAGTCCCGTACCCCGATCGTCCTGATCCACGGCGCCGGCTACTCCTCCGCCATGTGGTGCCCCAACACCCGGGGGCTCAGCGCCGACCGGCCCGTCTACGCGTTCGACACCCCGGGTGACGCGGGTCGCAGCGTCCAGCGCGAGCCGATGTCGCAGCCCGAGCGGGCCGCCCAGTGGATGGACGAGACCCTCGACGCGCTCGGCCTCGACCGCGTCCATCTTGTCGGGTCCTCGTACGGCGGCTGGCTCGTGCTCAACCAGGCCCACCGGCGCCCCGGCCGGCTCGCCTCCGTCACGGCCCTCGACCCCGGCGGTCTGGAGAAGGTGGGGCTGCGCTTCTTCGTCTGGGTCTTCGTCAGCCTGTTCGCCACCTTCGCCCCCACGGCGCTGCGGCCGCGGCTCGCCGCCTGGCTGGACCAGCCGGTCGTCGACGACCCCGAGATGCGGACGTGGGTCCAGCTCGGTGCGCGCGCGTACCGGATCCGCCGCCCCGCGCCCCTGCCGCTCTCCGAGGACGCGCTGCGGTCCATCCGGACCCCGCTCTACGTCGTCATGGGCAAGCACAGCCTGCTCGTGCACCCGAAGCGGCAGCTGGAACGCGTGCCGCGGCTCGTCGCCGGTGCCCGCGCCGAGATCGTCTCCGCGACGGGCCACGGACCGCAGATCGACCACCCCGACGTCGTCAACGCCCGGATGCTCGCCTTCATGGACGACATCGACTCCCCGGCCCCCGCCCACACGTAGGAGCAGAGGAGGGACTTTCCGGGTGAGGCCTCAGGGGACGACGACGACCTTCGCGCCGATCGACGCGAACGCCCACAGCGCGTCCGCGTCCGTGCGCTTCATCCGGATGCCGCCGGTCTTCTTCGCCGGGTCCGGGCTCGGCGTCGAGCCGTCCACCGCCGCGCTGAAGCCGACCGCCACGTCCTTCGCCACCGCGAACCGCACCACGTGCTCGATCTGGACGCCGTCGGAGCCCAGCACCGTCGCGGTCCGCGAGGTCACCGCGTACGAGCCGGGCTTCGGCGACACCGTGCTCGGCATCACCGTGAAGCTCTGGGTGATCTTGTTCTTCGCGTCGACCAGCCACACCCGGCGCTCGTCCAGGCTGTAGACGACACGCTCGCCCTTGCCCGAGCCCTCCGGCAGCGTTATGGGGTCCTTGCGCGGCTTCTTCGGCTTGTCGGTCGCCGCGGCCGTGGGGGCCTTGGCCGGAGTGCGCGAGTCCGCCGCCAGCTGGGCCGGGGCCGGCGCGGACGCGGATGCCTGATAGGCCAGGAACGCGACCGCGGCGACGGCCATCGCGGTGAGCCCGGCCACGAATCCCGAGCTGCTCCGTGCCACCGTTCGCCCACCTTCTGTCGTACGTACGTATCGGTGTCTGACGCCTGACCGTAGCAGCAGCCGTGCTGCGGGGACGGGGCGCCGCACCTCGGGGCCCGGCGCCGTAGGCTGTTCGCGTGCTCTTGCTCGCCATGGATACCGCCACCCCCGCCGTCACCGTCGCCCTCCACGACGGGGACTCCGTCGTCGCCGAGGACACCCGGGTCGACGCCCGCCGCCACGGGGAGCTGCTGCTGCCCGCCGTCGACCGGGTGCTCGCACGGGCCGGGCTGAAGCTCGACGCGGTGACCGGACTGGTGGTCGGCGTCGGCCCCGGCCCGTACACCGGACTGCGCGTCGGCCTCGTCACGGCCGCCACGTTCGGCTCCGCCCTGGGCGTCCCCGTGCACGGTCTGTGCACCCTGGACGGGCTCGCCTACGCCGCCGGCCTCGACGAGCCCTTCGCCGTCGCCACCGACGCGCGGCGCAAGGAGGTCTACTGGGCGCGGTACGACGACTCCCGTACGCGTGTGACGGAGGCCGCCGTCGACCGGCCCGCCGACATCGCGGAGCGGCTCGCCGGGCTGCCCGTCGTCGGCGCCGGCGCTCTGCTCTACCCCGAGGCGTTCCCCGAGGCCCGCGGCCCCGAGCACCAGTCGGCCGCCGCGCTCGCCGCCCTCGCGGCCGAGAAGCTGGCCGCCGGGGGCGAGGGCTTCCTCGACCCGCGGCCGATGTACCTGCGCCGGCCCGACGCGCAGGTGCCCAAGAACTACAAGGTGGTCACCCCCAAGTGACCGACGTGACCAAGGGGACCACGGGGCGGTCCGCGGCCGTCCTGCGCGAGATGCGCTGGTGGGACCTGGCCCCGGTGCTCGCCCTCGAAGCCGATCTGTTCCCCGAGGACGCCTGGTCCGAGGGCATGTTCTGGTCCGAGCTGGCGCACGCCCGCGGCCCGCGCGCGACCCGTCACTACGTCGTCGCCGAGGACCCGGCCGACGGGCGGCTCGTCGGCTACGCGGGTCTCGCCGCGGCCGGCGGACTCGGCGACGTGCAGACGATCGCCGTCGCCCGCGACCAGTGGGGCACCGGCCTCGGCGCCCGGCTGCTCACCGACCTCATCCGGGCCGCCACCGCCTTCGAGTGCGACGAGGTCCTGCTCGAGGTACGGGTGGACAACACCCGGGCTCAGAAGCTCTACGAGCGCTTCGGCTTCGAGCCCCTCGGGTTCCGGCGCGGCTACTACCAGCCGGGCAACGTCGACGCGCTCGTGATGCGACTGATCGTTCAAGGAACTGGGACCGATATCTGATGGCTGCTGACGAACCCCTGGTACTCGGCATCGAGACCTCGTGCGACGAGACCGGCGTCGGCATCGTGCACGGCACCACCCTCCTGGCCGACGCCGTCGCCTCCAGCGTCGACACGCACGCCCGCTTCGGCGGCGTCGTGCCCGAGATCGCCTCCCGCGCCCACCTGGAGGCGATGGTCCCGACCATCGAACGCGCGCTGAAAACGGCCGGCGTCTCCGCCCGCGACCTCGACGGCATCTCGGTGACCGCCGGGCCCGGCCTCGCGGGCGCGCTGCTCGTCGGCGTCTCGGCGGCCAAGGCGTACGCGTACGCGCTGGGCAAGCCGCTCTACGGCGTCAACCACCTCGCCTCGCACATCTGCGTCGACCAGCTGGAGCACGGCCGGCTGCCCGAGCCGACCATGGCGCTGCTCGTCTCCGGCGGGCACTCCTCGCTGCTGCTCTCCAGCGACATCACCTCCGATGTCCGGCCGATGGGCGCCACCATCGACGACGCGGCGGGCGAGGCCTTCGACAAGATCGCCCGCGTGCTCGACCTCGGCTTCCCCGGCGGCCCGGTCATCGACCGGCTCGCGAAGGAGGGCGACCCGAAGGCGATCGCGTTCCCGCGCGGCCTGTCCGGCGCCAAGGACCCCGCGTACGACTTCTCCTTCTCCGGCCTGAAGACCGCCGTGGCCCGCTGGATCGAGGCCAAGCGGAACGCGGGCGAGGAGGTGCCCGTACGGGACGTCGCCGCGTCCTTCCAGGAGGCGGTCGTCGACGTGCTCACCCGCAAGGCCGTGCGGGCCTGCAAGGACGAGGGCGTCGACCATCTGATGATCGGCGGCGGCGTGGCCGCCAACTCGCGGCTGCGGGCGCTCGCCGAGGAGCGCTGCTCGCGGGCCGGGATCCGGCTGCGGGTGCCCCGGCCGGGCCTGTGCACCGACAACGGCGCCATGGTCGCGGCGCTCGGCGCGGAGATGGTCGCCCGCGGGCGGGCCGCCTCCGACCTGGAGCTGTCGGCGGACTCCTCGCTTCCGGTGACGGAGTCGCACGTTCCGGGCGCCCACGCGCACGTCCACGACCACGACCACGTGCACGAGGTCAGCAAGGACAACCTGTACTCGTGACCTCCATGGCGACGGTCACCCTGATGTGGGAGGCGCGCGCGGCCGAGGGGCGCGGCGCCGAGCTGCTGGAGTGGGCGCGGGCCCAGGTCCTGCCGGGCCCCGCCGCGCCGCTGCGCCGTGAGACCTTCCGCGCCCCGCGGGACCGGGTCCTGGTCATGACCTGGTGGGAGACGGCGGAGGGGCTGGGCGCGGAGCTGCCCGAGCTGCCGGATCCGGACGCGGGTCTGATCACCCGTCCGGTGCACCGCTGGCGCTTCGAATCGGTCACATGTACGTGATGCGAGCAACCGTTCTATAGGTTTCGGCATCCCACAGCGCGTGAAGACGAAGCTCGCGCTGTGGGCGGCGCTGACCGCCGTGGCTCTGTTCGCGACGGCCGGCTGTACGACCGCCGACGCCGATGCCACCCCGCCCGCGTCCACCGCCGCCCCCGCCCCGTCCGCCGCTCCGCACAAGGACCCCACGGCCGACGCCGAGGCGGCGCGCGCCGCCGCGTACGCGAAGTGGGGCCTCAAGCCCCTCGCGGCCCCGCCCGCCCCGCCCGCGAAGAAGCCGGTGACCCGCCCGGCCGGCGGGCCCGTCCCCGTCGTGAGCGACATCCCCACCACCGAGAAGATCGTCTTCATCACGATCGACGACGGCGCCGAGAAGGACCCCGAGTTCGTCGCGATGATGCGCGACCTCAAGGTGCCGGTGACCATGTTCCTCACCGACAGCGCGATACGCGCCGACCGCGGCTACTTCACCCCGCTCGTCGCCCAGGGCCACGGCCTCGCCAACCACACCCTCACCCACCCCAACCTGCGCACCCTCGGCCAGGAGGCGCAGCGCGCGGAGATCTGCGGCCAGCAGGACAAGCTGGCCGCCGAGTACGGCAAGCGGCCCCGGCTCTTCCGTCCGCCCTACGGCAACTGGAACGAGGCCACCCGCGCCGCCGCGGCGGGCTGCGGGGTCGACGCGCTCGTGCTGTGGCGCGAGTCGATGCAGATCAAGGACATGCAGTACCAGCGCCCGGACCGGAAGCTGCACCCCGGCGACATCATCCTGGCCCACTTCCGCGGCCCCTCCGAGCTCAAGGGCCGCACCATGACCCAGATGACCGCCAACCTGCTGCGCCACATCCAGGAGCAGGGCTTCACGGTGGCCCGTCTGGAGGACTACCTCTGACCCACGCGGGACGGAAGTGAGAAGAGTTCCGCGGCGGTGTCGATGCGGGCGGTTCCCGTTCGACGTATGAGTGGAAGGCGGGGAACGGCCCCGCCACCGCACGCCGAGGAGGCATCATGCCCCGCTATCTGTCCCTGGTCCGCATCCAGGAGAACACCATCGACATGGAGGACGCCGACCCCGGCTTCCAGGAGCGGATGGGCGCGCTCTTCGAGGAGATCACCAAGGCGGGGGTCATGCTGGACACCGCCGGTCTGCACCCGACCGCCGAGTCGACCCGGCTGACCTGGTCGGACGGCAAGGTCAGCTACACGGACGGCCCCTTCACCGAGACCAAGGAGGTCGTCGGCGGCTACGCGCTGATGCAGTGCAAGGACAAGGCCGAGGCGCTGGAATGGTCCAAGCGCTTCCTGGAGGTCCACCCGAAGCACTGGACCGTGGGCCTGGAGGTCCGCGAGGTCGAGGACATGCCGCAGCCGGACGCCTGAGCGGCGCCGACGGCCGGATGTCGGTGGTCCGTGCTGTCATGTGAGACGTGACGGCACGGACCGAGGGTGAGCGGGTGCGGGGGACGCTGGAGACGGTCTTCCGGATGGAATCCGCGCGGATCGTCGCGACCGTCGCGCGGATCGTCCGGGACCTCGGCATCGCCGAGGAGATCGCCCAGGACGCCATGCTCGCGGCCCTGGAGCAGTGGCCGCGCGACGGCGTCCCCGACCGGCCGGCCGCCTGGCTGACCGCCACGGCGAAGCACCGCGCGGTCGACCTGGTGCGGCGGCGCGAGACGTACGCGCGCAAGCTCGCCGAGGCGGGCCGCGATCCGGCGTCCGCGCTCGGCGACGGGGAGTCGTACGACCCCGAGCCCTCGGGCCCCGGCGACATCGACGACGACGTACTGCGGCTGATCTTCACCGCCTGCCATCCGGTGCTGTCCGCCGAGGCCCGCACCGCCCTGACGCTGCGGCTCGTCGGCGGGCTGCGCACCGACGAGATCGCCCGCGCGTTCCTGGTGCCGGAGCCGACCGTGGCGCTGGGGGCACCCCCATGCCGAAGGTTTGGGGGAGGATCGTCCGGGCCAAGCGCGCGCTCGCCCGCGCCGGGGTGCCCTTCGAGGTGCCGTACGGGGCGGACCGGGCGGCCCGGCTCGGTTCGGTCCTGGAGGTCGTCTACCTGATCTTCAACGAGGGGTACGCGGCGACCGCGGGCGACGACCTGCTGCGCCCCGGACTGTGCGAGGACGCGCTCCGGCTGGCCCGGCGGCTCGCCGCGCTGATGCCCGGCGAGGGCGAGACCCACGTCCTGGCCGCGCTCCTGGAGATCCAGGCCTCGCGGACGGCGGCCCGGACCGGGCCCGGCGGCGAGCCGGTCCTGCTCGCCGACCAGGACCGGCGGCGGTGGAACCGGCTGCTGATGCGGCGCGGCCTCGCCGCCCTGGAGCGGGCCGTCGCGGCGGGCGGCGCGAGCGGACCGTACGCCCTCCAGGCCGCCGTCGCCGCCTGTCACGCGCGGGCGGCGCGGTACGAGGACACCGACTGGGCCACCATCGCCGCGCTCTACGGCCGGCTCGCGGCCGTCGCGCCCTCGCCGGTCGTCGAACTCAACCGGGCCGTCGCCGTCTCCCGCGCCGAGGGCCCAGCGGCGGGCCTCGCCCTCGTCGACGCGCTGGCCACCGCCCCCGGCCTCGACCGCTACCACCTGCTCCCGAGCGTCCGCGGCGACCTGCTGGCCCGCCTCGGCCGGACGGCGGAGGCCCGCGCGGAGTTCACACGGGCGGCGGAACTCACCCGCAACGCGCGCGAGCGCGACCTGCTCCTCGACCGGGCACGGGGCCTCGAAGGGGCCGGCGAGTCCGGGCCGGATCAGTAGCGCAGGATCTGCCCGGCCACGGTGCCGACGAGAACCGTGCCGTCGGGGGCCGCGTGCAACGAGAGAGCCCGGTACGGGGGCAGGGCGCGCCGGTCGAGCAGGGCGCCGTCCGCCGTGGCGAGCGAGACGAGGGTGCCGTCCTCGCACAGGGCGTGCAGGACGCCGTCCCGCGCGTCGAGGGCGGTGGCCGCCGCGCCCAGGTCCCGGCGCCAGACGACTTCCCCGGCGGGGAAGGACCGGCGGACCACCTCCCGCCGTCCGTGCAGGAGGGCGGGGCCCTCGGTGTCGGAGACGTACACCGTGCCGCCCAGGGGTTCGTCGGCGGTGAAGAGCACCCGCTCGGTGGCCGAGCGGGGGTCGAGCGCGACCACGTCCCCGCGCCGTCGCAGGAACAGCAGTTCGGGGCAGCGGCGGACATCGAGAGGAAGGAACGCGTCCCCTGCGGGCTCGTCGGCGACGGCATCGTCACCCACGGGATCGGCCCCTACGGGATCGTCGTCGGCGGGCTCGTGACGGACCGTGCGGAGCGGGGTGCCGTCGGCGGCGAAGACCCGGGTGGCCGGCGGTTCGGGGGAGTCGGCTCCCTTGCCCTGGCCGGACGCGTGCCCGATCGCCCATACCCCGTCGGTGCGGGCGCAGAGGCCGGCCGGGAACGGCAGCGAGGAGCGGTCGAGGACCGTTCCGTCGGCGAGGTCGACGAGCAGGAGGTCGCTCCCGTCGCGGAAGTCGGGTGCGACGACCCGAGCCGTCCGCTCGTCGGGGGAGACCAGGATCCGGGTACCGCCGCTCGGCGAGGGCGCGGGAACGCTCCACTGCGGTGAGCCGTCGGGAGCCCGGCTCTCCAGCGCGACGTGGTGGCGGGTGGCGAGCACCCGGCCGTCGCTCAGCCCGGCGACGACACCGACCCCGCCCCTGCCGGTGCAGCTCCGGCCGGCCCGGGCGGCGAGCGCCTGGAGCACGGGCCGGACGGGCGTGTCGGGGTATCCGACCGGGGTGTCCGGGTCGAGCGGGGGGCCGTCGACGGCGGTCAGGTCGAGGGCGTCGGGGACGAGGTCGCGCCAGTCGTCGCGTACGGCGCGGGCACGGGACGTGAGGAACTCGCACCCGTTGTCCAGGTCCACGCTGAGGAAGGTGAGTTCGAGGGTGCGGTCGTCCGCCCAGCGGACCAGCTCGACGCCCCGCCCCGGGTCGGCGAAGTCGACGCGGTGGCCGGAGTCGGCCTCGAAGAGGGTGAGACCACCCGCGCGCTGGTACGCGTCGCCGTTGTCGAGGCCGATGGCGAGCAGCGGGATCGTGGGATGGAAGGCGATCGGCTCCGCCTCCACGTCGAACGTCAGAAGGTGCGCGCGGGAGAGGTCCGCGGCGCGGTAGACGACCACCCGGCTCAGTCGGTGCCACACCGAACTGGCGGCGATCCACTGCCCGTCGGCGCTGACGGTCACCTGGTCGATGTTCCCGAGCAGTTCGGGGAAGGGCTCATCGTGGACCGCGGTGTACGGGTGCGGGCGCTCAGGCATGATGCTCCGTCAGGTGGGCGAGAAGGACACGGCCGATGGCGTCCAGGGCGCTCGGGGTCGCCTCCGGCGCGAGGTCCCGGAAGGAGGCGGCGAAGTCGGCCGACTCGGCGCACAGCGTTCGCGCCTCCAGTGCCTGGGTGAGGAGAGGGATCAACTCCCAGGAACAGTGGGGATGTTCCGCGTCGGCGAAGGCGAGCAGGCTCTCCTCGTGCGAGGCGTACTCCCCGTCGTACGCCCAGCCGTCCAGGTGGAGCAGCAGCGGGAACCGGGCCCGCACTTCCCAGGCGGCGAGCGGCACCTCCGCGTACGAGGCGTCGCCCTGGCGGTCGGCGAGCCGCAGCAGCGTCGCCAGGTCGGTCATGAACGCGGGAAGGTGTCGCTCCCCGGCGGCCGTCCGCCAGGCGCGACGGGTCTCCTCGGGGCAGGTCGCGAAGAACTCCTCGTCGTATGCGACGGCCAGGTAGTCGAGCCGGGAGGCGAGCGACTGCGGGGATTCCCGCCAGGTCGCCTCCCAGTGCTCCCGGCGCAGGCACCGTCCGAGGCGCAGGACCTCCCACTCCAGCGGCTCGGATCCGCCGGCGAGGTGGACGAGGTGCGCGAGCGCCCCGCTGGTGAACATCCCTTCCGGATGCAGTGCCATGAACTCCCCCCTCGGGTCCGG
This sequence comes from Streptomyces laurentii, assembly GCF_040635425.1. Lineage (NCBI taxonomy): Bacteria > Bacillati > Actinomycetota > Actinomycetes > Kitasatosporales > Streptomycetaceae > Streptomyces > Streptomyces laurentii. The sequence continues at coordinate 126,764 of NZ_JBEYHT010000003.1, forward strand.
TGGCTCAGGGTAGGCGCGTCACCGCCCCGCCGGACGGCCGATCAGCATCGTCGGGGCTCCCGCGACCCGAGTGAGCAGTACCGTCGCGGAGTGGGGGCCCTTCGGCTTCACCTTGCGGCGGATCTCCTCCGGTTCGACCGCCGAGCCGCGCTTCTTCACGGTGAGCACGCCCACCTCGCGCTCCCGCAGCAGGGCCTTCAACTTCTTGAGGTTGAAGGGGAGTTCGTCGGTGATCTCGTACGCGGCGGCGTACGGGGTCGGGGTGAGCGTGTCGGCCGTGACGTACGCGATCGTCTCGTCGATCAGCCCGCCGCCCAGCGCCTCGGCGACCTCGGCCACCAGATGCGCGCGGATGACGGCGCCGTCGGGCTCGTAGAGGTAGCGGCCCACCGGCCGGACCGCCGGGTCGGGCAGGGTGCCGCCGGTCAGCGCGGCGCCGCCGGGCAGCAGGGTCGCGCGGCGCGCGCCGGGCTCGGTGCCGAACCACAGCACCGCCTCCTTCACGTCCCCGCCGTCCGAGATCCACTCCGCCTCGGCCTCCTCCGGCACCGCCTCGTGCGGGATGCCCGGGGCGACCTTCAGCGCCGCGAAACGGGCCGCGCGGGCCGCTCCGACCGCCCAGGACAGCGGCGGCGAGTACGCCTCCGGGTCGAAGATCCTGCCCCGGCCGCCGCGCCGCGCCGGGTCGACGAAGACCGCGTCGTACGGGGTGGTGTCGATCTCGGTGACGTCCGCGCAGCGCACCTCGATCAGGTGGCCGAGGCCGAGCGCCGCCGCGTTGGCGCGGGCGGTCTCGGCGGTCAGCGGGTCGCGGTCGACGGCGAGCACGGAGATCCCGGCTCGGGCGAACGCGAGCGCGTCGCCGCCGATGCCGGAGCAGAGGTCGGCGACGCTGGTGACGCCGAGCGCCTTGAAGCGGGCCGCGCGGTGGGCGGCGACGGCGGCGCGGGTGGACTGCTCGACGCCGTTGGGCGTGAAGTACATCCGGTACGCGTCCTCGGCGCCGAACTTCGCGACCGCCCGCTGCCGCAGCCGGGCCTGGCCGAGGGCGGCCGAGACCAGCTCGGCGGGGTGGTCGCGGCGCAGCCGGGAGGCGAGCGCCAGTTCCTGGGCGGGGTCGTGGTCGCGCAGGACGTCGAGCAGGGTCTGGCCCTCGGGGGAGCGCAGGGCGGCGAAGGCGGCGAGGTCGGTCACCCCTCCCATTCTCCCGGCCGTTCGCCGTGTGGGCCGCCCGGGGGATGGTGCGGGGGGTGCCGGTGGTGTCGGGGCGGTGGACGGGCGGGGCCCTGACAGGATGCGGCGCCATGCAGCTTGTACGACAAAAGGAACAGAAGGGCTCATTCCGCTTCGCGGTCGGAGGCCCCTTCCGCAGCACGAGACCCGCCCGTGTCGTCGGCGCCGCCCTGCTCGTCGGCGCGCTCGGCTCCGCCTGCGCCGCCCCCGACGGAGCAGCCCCCCCGAAGGCCCCCGCCAGGCCCGCCCCCGGTCAGCCGCACGCCCAGGGCGCCCCCGGTGCCCCGGACGCGGCGGGCGCGCTCGGCTCGTACACCGAGCGCGTCCGCGCGCAGCGCGCCGCCCGGGTCGCCGCGGCCAGGAAGTGGGGCCTGGACAAGCCCCCCATCGACGCGCCCGAGCCCCCGTCCGTCAAGCCGCGGATCACCACGCGCAAGGGCTTCGAGACCGACGGCGAGGACCGGCCGCCGGTCTTCACCACCGTTCCCACCGACCAGCGGGTCGTCTTCCTGACGATCGACGACGGCTCCGAGAAGGACCCCGACCTGCTGCGCATGATGAGCGAGCTGAAGATCCCGTACAGCGCCTTCCTCAGCGACTACCTGGTGAAGACCGACTACGGCTACTTCAAGAAGATGCAGTCCGAAGGGGTGACGCTGAACAACCACACGCTGACCCACCCCTACCTGCCCGGCCTCGACTACGAGGACCAGCGGCGCGAGATCTGCGACATGCAGGACCTCATCCAGAAACGGTTCGGCAAGCGGCCCGAACTCTTCCGCCCGCCCTACGGCAACTACAACGACGACAGTCTGCGCGCCGCCAAGTCCTGCGGCGTCAAGGCCGTCCCGCTATGGGCCGCCGAGGCCTTCCCGGACCACATGGAGTGGCGCGAGTGGGACGAGGACCTGCACCCCGGTGACATCATCCTCACCCACTTCCGGGGGAAGGGGGACTGGCCGGGCACCATGCCGGACATGATCCGCAAGGTGATGAAGGTGCTCACCGACAAGGGGTACGCGGTGGCGAAGCTCGAGGACTACGTGTGACCCGGGCGCGCCGGCTCACCGCCGCCCTGGCCCTGGCCGGCGCGCTGCTCGCCGTACTCCCGGCGTGCGCCTCCTCGATCGACCCCATCGAACGGCTCGGCCGCAAGGCGGCCGAGAAGGTCACCCCGCACCCGCGCCACCCGCACCACCCGCACCACTCGTCCCGCCCGCGCGCGCACCGGCGCGCCCACCCGCGCCCCGGCCCCGCGGGTTCGGCGGGGCCCGCCGGTTCCGCCGCGCCCACCGCGCGCGTACGGAAGCCCGGAGGGGACCCCGTACGGAACTCCGCGCCGGATCCGGATCCCGTACGGAACCACGCCCCCCGCCCGGGCGTTCACCCGGCGCGTACCGCCGCACCGTCGCCGTCCACCCTGCCGCCGGCGGCTCCCGATCACGCCACGGGGTCGTGAATTGGCACTCCGCTTGACCGAGTGCTAATCGCGGTCATAGTCTCGGCTCTGGCACTCCCCACCGGAGAGTGCCAACACAGCGACGGGCAGGTCCGGCACCCGCGACGACGGATCCACCTGGTCGCCACCTCAGACAGTCAACCCCGTGAGAACTCTGAAGGGGGAGGTCGGATCGTGACGACCACCAGCTCCAAGGTTGCCATCAAGCCGCTCGAGGACCGCATTGTGGTCCAGCCGCTCGACGCCGAGCAGACCACCGCCTCTGGCCTGGTCATCCCGGACACCGCGAAGGAGAAGCCCCAGGAGGGCGCCGTCCTCGCCGTGGGCCCGGGCCGCTTCGAGAACGGTGAGCGCCTGCCGCTCGACGTCAAGGTCGGCGATGTCGTGCTCTACAGCAAGTACGGCGGCACCGAGGTGAAGTACAACGGCGACGAGTACCTCGTCCTCTCGGCTCGCGACGTGCTCGCGATCATCGAGAAGTAAGTCACCAAGGCACCTGAAGAAGATGCTTTGAGCTGCGCCCCCGACCCCCTGGTTTTCCGCGGGCGGCCGGGGGCGCAGTTTCTTTCAACGATTTTTCGAGAGGGCTGAACCGCTCCCATGGCGAAGATCCTGAAGTTCGACGAGGACGCCCGTCGCGCCCTTGAGCGCGGCGTCAACAAGCTGGCCGACACGGTGAAGGTGACGATCGGCCCCAAGGGCCGCAACGTCGTCATCGACAAGAAGTTCGGCGCCCCCACCATCACCAACGACGGTGTCACGATCGCCCGCGAGGTCGAGATCGAGGACCCGTACGAGAACCTCGGCGCCCAGCTGGTGAAGGAGGTGGCGACCAAGACCAACGACGTCGCGGGTGACGGCACCACCACCGCCACCGTGCTCGCCCAGGCCCTGGTGCGCGAGGGTCTGCGCAACGTCGCCGCCGGCGCCTCCCCGTCCTCCCTGAAGAAGGGCATCGACGCCGCCGTCAAGGCCGTCTCCGACGAGCTGCTCGCGACCGCGCGCCCGATCGACGACAAGGCCGACATCGCCGCCGTCGCCGCGCTCTCCGCGCAGGACCAGCAGGTCGGCGAGCTCATCGCCGAGGCCATGGACAAGGTCGGCAAGGACGGTGTCATCACCGTCGAGGAGTCGAACACCTTCGGCCTGGAGCTGGACTTCACCGAGGGCATGGCCTTCGACAAGGGCTACCTGTCCCCGTACATGGTCACCGACCAGGAGCGTATGGAGGCCGTCCTCGACGAGCCGTACATCCTGATCAACCAGGGCAAGATCTCCTCCATCCAGGACCTCCTGCCGCTGCTTGAGAAGATCATCCAGGCCGGCGCCTCGAAGCCGCTGCTGATCATCGCCGAGGACGTCGAGGGCGAGGCCCTCTCCACCCTCGTCGTCAACAAGATCCGCGGCACCTTCAACGCCGTCGCCGTGAAGGCCCCCGGCTTCGGCGACCGCCGCAAGGCGATGCTGCAGGACATGGCCGTCCTCACCGGCGCCACCGTCATCTCCGAGGAGGTCGGCCTCAAGCTCGACCAGGCCGGTCTGGACGTGCTGGGCTCCGCCCGCCGCGTGACCGTCTCCAAGGACGACACGACCATCGTCGAGGGCGCCGGCCAGTCCGGTGACGTCGCGGGCCGCGTCGCGCAGATCAAGGCCGAGATCGAGAACACCGACTCCGACTGGGACCGCGAGAAGCTCCAGGAGCGCCTCGCGAAGCTGGCCGGCGGCGTGTGCGTGATCAAGGTCGGCGCCGCCACCGAGGTGGAGCTGAAGGAGAAGAAGCACCGTCTGGAGGACGCCATCTCCGCGACCCGCGCCGCGGTCGAGGAGGGCATCGTCTCCGGTGGTGGCTCCGCGCTCGTCCACGCCGCCAAGGTCCTCGAGGGCAACCTGGGCAAGGAGGGCGACGAGGCCACCGGTGTCTCCGTCGTCCGCCGCGCCGCCGTCGAGCCGCTGCGCTGGATCGCCGAGAACGCCGGCCTCGAGGGCTACGTCATCACCTCGAAGGTGGCGGAGCTGGAGAAGGGCAACGGCTTCAACGCCGCCACCGGCGAGTACGGCGACCTGGTCAAGGCCGGCGTCATCGACCCGGTCAAGGTGACGCGCTCCGCCCTGGAGAACGCCGCCTCGATCGCCTCCCTGCTGCTCACCACCGAGACCCTCGTGGTGGAGAAGAAGGAAGAGGAGCCGGCGGAGGCCGGTCACGGCCACGGTCACGGCCACTCCCACTGACGCCTGAGGCGCGCCGCGCCTGAGCGTGTGTGGTGCGAGGCCCGGTGCTCCCGTCGCGGGAGCACCGGGCCTCGCCCTTTTTCGTGACGCTCGTTCCCGTGACGCTCGTTCCCGTGACGCGCGCAGGACTTCCGTCAGGCCTTGCTCAGGGCACGCTCAGGCTTCGACGGCGCCGAGCTGAGCCATCAGGCTGAGCCGGTCGTACTGCCACCAGCCCTCGGCGATCTTCCCGTCGTCCTGGAAGCGGTGGACGCACATCCCGGTCATCGTCACGTCGATCCCGGTCGGCTGGAGCCCCATGAAGTCGCCGCTGTGGCTCGCCCGCCAGGTCCAGCGGGTGCACACCCGGTCGCCCTCGGCGAGCTGGTCGTCCACGGTGAACGCGAAGTCGAACCCGCTCCGCCACATCTCCACGACGCGCCTGAACGCGTCCATGCCGATGGCGTCCTGCTCGTTGGCGGGATCGTGATCGTGGTAGTTCTCGGTCAGCACCGCGTCGAGCAGCGCCAGCTCGGGTTCGTGGGCCAGCATGTCGAGCAGCCGCCGGGACTGGGCCTTGTACAGCCCCTCGTCCCGTACGACGTCCAGGTCCGTGAACGACGGCATCTCGTCGCAGAGCGCGATCATCTCGCGGAAGATCCGGTCGGTCTCCGGCAGCTGCGAGTTGCGCATGGCCACGTCGTACGACGGGAATTCGACGATCTCCACGACATGGGAGGCGTCCGAGCGGTCCCGGCCGACGGTGCTGTGGGTGGCGGTGCGTTTGCCCTGGGTCTGCTCGACCCACTGGTCCATGAGCCGGTTCAGCTCGTCGATCCGACTGGTCTTGCAGTCGATGATTTGTACGAAGGTCATGGCGCCTCCCGACCCGGATGGGACCATTCCAGTCTAGGTCGGGAGGCGGGTGGCGGCCGTTCGGCGGACGGAGCGTGCCCGATCAGGCGGAACGCGTCAGATCGTCCGCCCGTACCTCTTCCAGGAACGGCTCCCCGCGCCCGTACCGCGCGATCTCCTCCAGGGCCTGGTCGGCCATGCGGTGGAGCTCGTTGCCGAGCGAACCGGCGACGTGCGGGGTGAGCAGCACGTTGGGCAGGGTGTAGAGCGGCGAGTCGGCGGCCGGGAGTTCGGGGTCGGTGACGTCGAGGACGGCGTGCAGCCGGCCCGAGGTCAGATGGGGGAGCAGCGCGTCCTCGTCGACGAGCGAGCCGCGCGAGGTGTTGACCAGGGTCGCGCCGTCCGGCATCGAGGCGAGCTGGGCGGCGCCGATCATGCGGTACGTGGCGGGCAGTTGGGGCGCGTGGACGGAGACGATCGAGCTGCGCGCGCACAGTTCGTCGAGGCCCACCAGCTCCACGCCGGGCGGCGGCGTCGTCACGTACGGGTCGTGCAGCAGCACCTCCAGGTCGAAGGGGCGCAGCAGGTCGAGGACCCGGCGGCCGATGCGGGAGGCGCCGACGATGCCGACCGTACGGCGGTAGTTGCCCCAGCCCGCGGACTCCTCGACCCAGGGCTGGTCGGTGCGCAGCGCGGCGTACTGCTGGGCCGAGCGCAGCACCCGCTTCCCGGCGAACAGGATCGCGGCGACCGTGTACTCGGCGACCGGCAGCGCGTTGGCGGCGGCGGCCGAGGTGACCGTGATGCCGCGCTCCCAACAGGCCTCGGTGATGTGGTGCTTGATGGAGCCGGCGGCGTGCACGACGGCCTTGAGGCGGGGCGCGCGGTCGAGCACCTCGGCGGTGAGCGGGGTGGCGCCCCAGCAGGTGAGGAGGATCTCGGCCTCGGCGAGGGCGGCCGCGACCGCCGGACCGGGGGAGTCCAGGTCGTAGGCGACCAGATGAGGGTCGGTACGGGTGAGCGCGGCCAGCCGGTCGCGGTGGGCGTCGGTGAGCAGGCGTTCGGCGATGCCGGAGCCCATGGAGAGGAGGAGTGCGGGGCGGGTGTCAGTGATCGGAGGCATCCTGGGACCTGTGGTCTTCACTTGACGCTGCCGGCGGTGAGACCGGCCTTCCAGTGGCGCTGCAGGGAAACGAAGGCGACGACGAGGGGGACGACGGCGAGCAGGGATCCGGTGACGACGAGCGGGTAGAAGCCGGGCTCGGCGTGGGCGTTGCTGTTCCACGCGTACAGACCGAGGCTCAGCGGGAAGAGCTTCTGGTCCGACAGCATCACCAGGGGGAGGAAGAAGTTGTTCCAGATCGCGGTGAACTGGAACAGGAAGACGGTCACGAAGCCGGGCATGAGCATGCGCAGGCCGATGGACCAGAAGATGCGCAGTTCGCCCGCGCCGTCGATGCGGGCGGCTTCGAGGGCCTCGCCGGGGACGTAGCCGGAGCTGAACACGCGGGAGAGGTAGACGCCGAAGGGGTTGACGAGGACGGGGATGAAGACCGCCCAGAAGGTGTTGACGATGCCCACTTTGCTGGCGAGCAGGTACATGGGCAGCGCGAGCGCGGTCGTCGGGACGAGTACGCCGAGCAGGACGACGCCGAACAGCTTCTCCTTGCCCGGGAAGTCGTACTTGTCGAAGGCGTAGCCGGCGGCGACGCTGACGAGCGAGCAGACGAGGGCACCGAGGCCCGCGTACAGCAGGCTGTTCAGGTACCAGTGGAAGTAGACGCCGTCGTTGTACTCGGCGAGCCGGCCGAGGTTGCCGCCGAGGTCGAAGCCCTCGAAGGAGAAGGCGTTTCCGGCGAGGAGTCCGCCGGCGTCCTTGGTGGCGGCGGTGAGCAGCCAGACGAGCGGGAAGAGCATGTAGACGACGGCGAGGACGAGGGCGCCGTTGACGGCGGTCTTCGACAGCCAGACGTTGCGGGAGCGGGGCTTGCCGCCGCCGGTCGTACGGGTGCTGGTGGTCATGCCGTCTTCTCCTTCCGGCGGCCGGTCAGCCGGGTCACGGCGAAGGAGAGCAGCGCGGCCGTCAGCGCGAGCAGGACGGACGCGGCCGCGGCGAGGCCGTAGTCGTTGCGGTCGAACGCGGCGGTGTACGCGTACATGTTGGGCGTCCAGGTCGAGGTCACGGCGGAGCCGGTGCCCTTGTTGAGGATCAGCGGCTCGGTGAACAGCTGGAGCGAGCCGATGACCGTGAACAGGCCGACCATCACCAGGGACGACTTGATCAGCGGGAGTTTGATGGACAGGGCGATCCGCCAGGCGCCGGCGCCGTCGACGGTCGCGGCTTCGAGCACGGACCGGTCGATGGCCTGCAGCGCGGCGTAGAAGATCACCATGTTGTAGCCGAGCCACTCCCACAGCGCGATGTTGACCACGGAGGGCAGGGAGCCCTCGGGGGAGAAGAAGTCGAAGCCGATGCCGCCCGCCTCCATGGCGGAGACGACCGGGCTGAGCTGCGGCGTGTAGAGGTACACCCAGATCAGCGCGGCGATGATGCCGGGCACGGCGTGCGGCAGGAACAGCGCGAGCTGGAAGAAGCGGCGGGCGCGGGCGAGCGCGGAGTCGAGCAGCAGGGCGAGGCCGAGGGCTCCGGCGAGCAGCAGCGGAATGTAGAACAGGCAGTATCCGAGCAGCACGCCGAAGCCTTCGAGGAAGGCCCGGTCACCCAGTGCGGCGGTGTAGTTGTCGAGTCCGCTGAAGACGGTCTCGGTGCCGCCGAAGCCGAGCCCCGACTGCTTCTCGCTGAAGAGGCTGAGCCAGACGGCGTAGCCGATCGGCACCACCATCACCGCGGTGAACAGTACGAAGAACGGGGTCAGCAGGGTCGCCGCCGCGCGGGTGCGGGCCTTCACCGGGTCAGCCCTCGACCTTCAGGCCGCGCTTGGTCAGCTCGGCGACGGTGGCGTCGTGACCGGCCTTGACGGCGTCCGCGATGGTCGGACCGCCCTTGGCGATCTTGCCGAACTCGTCCTTGATGGTGGTGTTGGTGGTGCCGGTGGACGGGCCCCAGGCCCAGTTCTTGCCGATGGAGGCGCTGGCCTGCTCGAACAGGGCGTAGATGTCCTCGCCGCCGTAGTAGCTCGCGTCGAAGGCCGACTTGGCGACCGGGCGCAGGGCGGTCGCGGCCGGGAAGGCGCTGGAGGTGCCGGAGGCGATGCGGGCCTTCACGCCGGCCTCGGTGGTGGACATCCACTCGGCGAACTCGACCGCGGCGGCCTTCTGCTTGCTGTCCTTGGTGACGGCGAAGGAGGTGCCGCCGAGCATGCCGCTGGCGGGGGTGCCCCAGTTCGGCATGGGCGCGACGGCCCACTTGCCGCTCTGCTCGGGCAGGGTGCCCTTGAGCACGCCCGCGCCCCACGAGGCGCCGAGGTAGCCGATCGTGGTGCCGTTCTTCAGGGAGCCGGTCCACTCGGGGCTGAAGGAGGCGTTCTTGTGGACGAGATCGGCGTCGATCAGGCCCTGCCAGTAGGTGGCGACCTTGGTGGTGGCCGGGTCGGTGGTGTTCACCTTCCAGGTCTCGTTCTCGGCCTTGAACCACTGGGCGCCGGCCTGCCAGGCCATGGCCTCGAAGGTGGTCGGGTCGTCCGGGAAGAAGGTGGCGATGCGGGCCTTGGCGTCGGCCTTCTTCACCTTCTCGGCGGCGGCCTTGAAGTCGTCCCAGGTCTTGGGGACCTCGACCTTGTACTTCTCGAACAGGTCCTTGCGGTAGTAGAAGGCCTGCGGCGAGGCGTCGAAGGGGACGGCCCAGCTCTTGCCGCCGAGGGTGGTGAGCTCGACGGCCTGCGGCAGCAGCTTGGCGCGGTCCTGCTCGGTGAACTGGTCGCCGATGTCGGCGAGGGCGCCGGACGAGACGAACTCGGGGAGCGAGGCGTACTCGATGGAGACGAGGTCGGGGGCGTTGCCCGCCTTGACCGCGTTGGAGATCTTGGCGTAGCCGCCGGCGGTGCCGGAGGGGATCTCCTCGTACTTCACCCGGATCTTCTTCTGGGAGGAGTTGAACGCGTCGACCACCTCCTTGGAGCCCTTGGCCCAGCCCCAGAAGGTGATGTTCACCGGGCCGGACGAGGATGACGACGAGGCATCGGAGTCACCGCTGCCGCCACAGGCCGTCAGGACGGCGAGGGCGGTGGCGGTACCGGCTATGACACGGGTGGTTCTGGTCCAACTGGGGATCACGTCGCGGCTCCTGTGACACGGCATGGGCGGTTGGGCGTGATCTTTGGCCGGTTTGTGAGCGAAGTCAAGAGCGAAAGATTGATTGATCGAAAAAAGATCAGATCGTGTTCGCGGGCGGGGCCCCGCACGAGGACCGCACCCGCAGCCGCGGCAGCAGGCTCAGATGTCGCCGCGCGGCCTCCTCGCCGGCCTCGTCCCCGGCGCCCTCCGTCAGCCGCTCCACCAGGAGTTCGGTGGCGTGCCGGCCCACCTGGCGCTTCGGCGGGGCGACCGCCGTGAGCGGGGTGTCGGCGAGCGCGGCGACCTCGTCGTCGTACGCGATCAGAGCCAGGTCCTCCGGTACCCGGACGCCGAGTTCGGCCAGCCGCTGCACGATCTGGATGGCGTCCACGTCGTTGTGCACCAGGGCCGCGCTCGCCTGCCCCGAGACGACCACCTCGTGCAGCGCCCGGACCGCCCGCTCGAAACCGTTCGGATCGATCTCGGCCGGTACGGAGTCGATCACCGGGCGGGGCGCGGTGAGGCCCAGCGTGGTCAGCGCCTCGGCGTACCCGGCGCGCACCGCGAGCGCCGTCGGGCTGTCCCCGCGGGCCACCAGGAGCGGGGTCGCGTGGCCGAGCCCGAGTAGATGGCGGACGGCGAGCAGCACCCCGTGCGCGTGGTCCGAGGCCACCCGGTCCAGGCCGTCGAGCGGACTGCCCGGCGCGGCCCGGCGCTCCAGGAGCACGGCCGGCACCGGGAGTTCGGCCAGCCAGTCGCCGTACGTCTCGCGGTCCTCCGGGCCCTGCCAGGCGGGCGCGACGAGCAGGCCCTCGGCGCCCGCCGCGAGCAGCCCCTCGGTGCGGGCCCGGTCCTCCTCCGGGCGGTAGTCGGAGATCCGCAGGATGAGCCGGGCGCCGGCCCGCGCGGCGGCCTCGTGCGCGCCCCGGATGACCTCGGCGAAGTAGTACGTGGCGGAGGGCGCGAGCAGGCCGAGCACCAGGCCGCCGGGGCCGGCCGGGGCCGATCCGGGGGCCCCGGCGGCCTGCGCGCGGGGCCAGGAGACCTGGCCGTGCACCCGGTCGAGCCGGCCCTGGGCGGCCAGTGCCTCGACGTCCCGCCGGGCGGTGACGGGGGAGACCCCGAGCAGCCCGGCCAGGTCGGAGACACGGGCCGTGCCGCGCTGGCGCACCAGGCTCAGAAGTCGGGCGTGTCGTTCGGCAGCACTCTCGCGCACGGTGCGGTTTCCCCCTAGCGGTGGTGGTGGTGTCCCGACCTTAGATCAAGGTGGTGACGGAAATGATCGAACGGTGGAGTTTCGATCATTCGCTCCAGATCTCTTGACGTTCGATCGAAGCGTGATCAGGATTCCCGGCGACGCCGTCGTCCACCCCACGGAATCCACCTGGATCCCCAGGATCCTCCTGAAAGTCTCAGGAAACCCTGAAATCCCCTGGAATCCCCCGGAGTTCCGGAGCTCGCAGGCCCCTAGAGGCTCCCGAGTCCCAGCAGCCCCGCGGATTCCCGGGAACCCTCAGCGCCTCCAGAGCCCCAGGAGTCCCGGGAGTCCCAGAATCCCAGGGAGCATCATGCCCACGCCGCCCGAGAACCGTGAGCTCAGCCCGTACACCGGCTGGACCCGCGCCCACTGGGAGGACACGGCCGACCGACTGCTCGCCGCCGTCCGCCCGTACGCCTCACCCGGCGGCGCCCTCGTCGACCTCCCCGGCGCCCGCCCCAGCTGGTCCGGCCCCCGCTCCGACGGCCTGGAGGGCTACGCCCGCACCTTCCTGCTCGCCGCGCTGCGCGCCGCCCACGGCGACGACCCGCACCACCACCTCGACCGCTACGCCACCGGCCTCGCCGCCGGCACCGCGCGCCCCGGCGGCGACGGCCCCGACGACTGGCCGCTGCTGCCCGGCACCCGCCAGGCGATCGTCGAATCCGCCTCCGTCGCCCTCGCCCTGCGCCTCACCCGCCGCCGGCTGTGGGACCACCTCGACGACGCCGTCCGCGCCCGCGTCGCCGACTGGCTGCTGCCCGCCCTCGACCCGTCCCCGGTCGACAACAACTGGTGGCTCTTCGGCCTCACCGTCGCCGGCTTCCTCCAGGACGCCGGCATCGAGACCGACCGCGCCGCCGCCACCATCGACCGCTCCCTCGACCGGATCGAGTCCTGGTACCTCGGCGACGGCTGGTACAGCGACGGCGACAACCGCGCCTTCGACCACTACAACTCCTGGGCCCTGCACTTCTACCCGGTCCTGCACGCCCACCTCGCCGGCGACCGCGCCCTCCTCGACCGCTACGGCCCCCGGCTGCGCGCCCAGCTCGACGACCACGTCCACCTCTTCGACGCGAACGGCGCCCCCGTCCCGTACGGGCGATCCCTCACCTACCGCTTCGCCGCCGCCGCGGCCCCCTGGCTCGGCGCCCTCACCGGACACACCCCGCTCACCCCCGGCGCCACCCGCCGCCTCGCCTCCGGGACCCTGCGCCACTTCCTCGACCGCGGCGCCACCGACGCGCGCGGACTGCTCACACTCGGCTGGCACGGCCCGTACGACCCCGTCATCCAGCCCTACTCCGGCCCCGGCTCCCCCTACTGGGCGTCCAAGGGCTTCCTCGGCCTGCTGCTCCCCGCCGACCACCCCGCCTGGACCGCACCCGAGGAACCGCTGCCCGCCGAACGCGCCGACACCGTACGGCCCTTCGGGCCCACCGGACTGCTCGTCCAGACCACCGCCGCCGACGGACTCGTCCGCATGCACAACCACGGCAGCAACCACGTCGGCGGGGACGACGACCCCGGCTACGCCCGCTACGCCTACTCCACCCGTACGGGCCCCACCACCGTCCCCGACCCCGCCGACAACCACTTCGCCCTGCTCCGCGCCGACGGCACCGCGACCGCCCGCGGCCCCGCCACCCCGCTCGGCACCGGCCCCGACCAGGCCCTGTCCGCGCACCGCCCGCTGCCCGGCGTACGGGTCCACTCCGGCACCCTCGCGCACGGCCGCGCCGAAGTCCGCGCCCACCTCGTCCTCGGCGCCCCGGAAGGGACCCCCGTACGGCAGACCGGCTGGGCCGTCCCGGCCGACGGCGACGGCCCCGTCTCCCAGCTGCACCCGGTCCACGGCTACGCCCCCGAGGCCGCCGAACTCCCCACCGGCGCCACCCTCCAGGGCCCCGGACCCACCCGCACCCCGGCCCTGCACGGCACCACGAGCGGACCCGCCGCGCTCTTCGTGGCCCTCGCGTCCCTGACGGGCGAACCCGGACCGGCCCCCGTGGCCGCACTCGCAGACGTCCGGGTCACCGACGCCCACACGGTCGTCGTGACCTGGCTGAACGGCACCACCGCACGCATGTCTCTCGAAGCCCCCGATTCGGAGGATCAGTGACCCCGAGCCGTACCCGTACCCGTACCGCCCTCGCGACGGCCGCCGCCCTCGCCCTGCCGCTGCTCGCCACCGCCCTCGCCCCGGCGGCACAGGCCGCGCCCAAGCCCGGCGACCGCCACCACGTCGACTGCTCCGCCCCGGCGGGCGGCGACGGCAGCGTCCGGCACCCCTGGAACACCCTCGCCCAGGCCAACGCCCACCCCTACGGGCCCGGCGACCGGCTGCTGCTCAAGCGCGGCACCACCTGCACCGGCACCCTCGCGCCGCAGGGCGCCGGCTCGGCCGCGTACCCCTTCACCATCGCCGACTACGGCGACGCCGCGGGCCGGGCCGTCGTCGACGGCGCCGGCGCGCACGACGCCGTCCTGCTCGCCAACACGCGGTACGTCCGGCTCACCCGGCTGGAGATCACCAACGCCGCCGCCCCCGGCAGCGAACGCAACGGCGTCCGCCTGCGCCTCGCCGACTACGGCGCGGCCCGCGGCATCACCCTCGACCACCTGTCCATCCACGACGTGCGCGGCGGCGACTACAAGACCCTCACCGGGTCCAGCGCCGTCCACATCGCCGTCGAGGGCACCGACGTGCCCAGCTGGTACGAGGGCCTGGAGATCCACCACAACGACATCCGGGACGTGGACCGCGAGGGCATTTATTTCAAGTCCCGCTTCTCCAAGCGGGATCTGGTCGGTAACCAGCAGGACCCCGTCGCCTACCCCGGCGCGTGGACCCCCAGCCGCGGCGTCCGCGTCCACCACAACACGCTGACCTCGATCGCCGGTGACGGCATCAAGCTCGACACCACCAGCGGCGCCCGCGTCGACCACAACCGCATCGACGGCTTCCAGCTCCGCTCGCCCTCCGCCAACGCCGGCATCTGGACCTTCAACACCGACGACACGACCATCGAGTACAACGAGGTCTCCGGCGGCGGCAACACCAAGGACGGCATGTCCTTCGACGCCGACGGCGCGTCGCGCAACACCGTCTTCCAGTACAACAACAGCCACGACAACAAGGGCGGCTTCCTGCTGATCTGCCCCTACAGCGGCGCGCGGACCCTCGGCACCGTGGCCCGCTACAACGTCAGCGTCGACGACGGCGCCCGGCTGATCCAGAACTGCTGGGGCCCGATCATCGACACGAAGATCTACAACAACACCTTCGTGAACCGCACCACCACACCGGCCTACCTCGTCCAGGACGACGCCGGCAGCCCCGCCACCACCCGGCACGAGATCGCCGTCAGCAACAACATATTCGTCAACGAAGGCGCGGCGGGCGGCTACGGATTCAAGAACCCGACCCCCGGGCTCGCCTTCTCTCACAACCTCTTCCACGGCATCGCCATGACCCGCCCCAACCCCGGCGGCGTCGAGGCCGATCCGCTGCTCCGCCCCGACCTCCGGCTCGGCGCCGGCTCCCCGGCCCTGTCCGCCGGCACGCTGATCGCGGACAACGGCGGCAGGGACTGGTTCGGGAACGCGGTGTCGGCGACGGCCACCCCCAACATCGGGGCATATGCCGGAGTGGGCCTGAAGTAATCCCCTCAGGGATCTCAGGGAGCTCAGGGAGCTCAGGGAGCTCAGGGATCCCGGGGATTCCTCCACACCGTTCCTACCGGGGGCCGTACTTGCGCCCCGCCTTCGAGGACACCCCGCCGAGCAGTCCGCGCGGGGCCAGCTTCACCACACCCATCAGCGCCTTGTAACGGGGATCCGGGACGGACAGCGTCCGGCCCCGGGCCAGATCGGCCAGCGCCGCGGTCACCAGCTTGTCCGCGTCCAGCCACATCCAGCCCGGGATGTTGTCCGTCCCCATCCCCGCGCGCTCGTGGAACTCCGTCCGCACGAACCCGGGGCACAGCGCCATCAGCCGCACCCCGCTGCTCGCGAGATCCCGCGCCGCGCCCTGGGTGAACTGCACGACCCACGCCTTCGACGCCCCGTACGTGCCGCGCGGCACGAACGCGGCCACCGAGGCGACGTTCACCACCCCGCCCCGGCCTCGCGACCGCATCGACCCGGCCGCCGCCGAGGTCAGCCGCAGCACCGCCTCGCAGTGCACCTTCAGCATCGTCAGTTCGTCGGCCATGGACACTTCGAGGAAACGGCCCTTGTTGCCGAACCCGGCGTTGTTCACCAGGAGATCGACCGGGCGCCGGGCGTCGGAGAGCCGCGCCTCGACGGCCGCGATCCCCTCCTCCTCGGCCAGATCCGCCGCCAGCACCTCGGCCTCGATGCCGTGCCGGTCGTGCAACTCGGTGGCCTGCTCACGCAGTCGCTTCACATTGCGGGCCACCAGGACCACGTCGTGCCCGTCGGCGGCCAGCCGCCGCGCGAAGGCGGCGCCGATGCCCGCGGTCGCGCCCGTAATCAGTGCAGTCGTCATACGCGGCACGTTAGCCCGCGCGGTGGGAACAACGGACCGGGGAAACGTTCCGCCCGCCTGCACGGAGGGGGTCGCCGGGCCGGTGGCCAGGCCGACGACACCCCGTCATATGCCGGAATGCGAGCCCTGCTTAGGCCGACTCGGCGGCGTTGCTCTCCCCGTCGTCGCCCGTGGACCGCGCCGCGTCCGGACCGTACTTCTCCGCGTACCTACGGGCCAGTCCGAGCAGCCCCGCCTCCATCCAGTCCGCGGCCACCAGCATGTCCGGCAGCAGCGAACGGTCGGCCGTCGCCGCGTGGTGCAGCCGCGCGACCGTGATGCCGTGGTCCGGCCGGTGGACGATCTCCATCGGGTCGCCCGCCCGGATCTCGCCCGGCGTGATCACCCGCAGCAGCGCGCCCGGCCCCGCCCCCGACGCGTTGAACCGGCGCACCCAGCCGTTCTCCTCGAGGAATCCGGCGAAGGTGCGGCACGGGATGCGGCCGCCGGTCACCTCCAGCACCAGGTCCTCGCCGATCCGCCAGCGCTCGCCGATCAGGGCGTTGTTCACGTCGAGCCCGCGCGTGGTGAGGTTCTCGCCGAACGCGCCCGGGGCGAAGGTACGGCCCAGCTCGCGCTCCCAGGTGTCGAGGTCCTCGCGCGCGAAGGCGTAGACCGCGCGGTCGTAGCCCCCGTGGAAGCGGAGGTCGCACACCGTGTCCCCGGCGACCCCGCTCGCCCCCGTCCCGGCCGGCCCCGGCGCCTCGACCCGTACGGGCCCGCTCACCGGCCGCTTGTCGATCCCCGTGGTCCCCGAGGAGGCGTTGGTGTAGTCCACGACCTTCGGTCGCCCCACGTTCACACTCAGCAGTTCCATGGGGGCACCCTAATCAGCCGGATGGATCCATGTCTCAAAGTTGACCTGCGATATTCGTTCCATGACCCAAGCCTCGCTTATGCTCGAAGCATGATCGAGGCCCGCCACCTCCGCGTCCTGCGCGCCGTCGCCGCCACCGGTTCCTTCTCCGCCGCCGCGCGCGAACTGGGCTGCACCCAGCCCGCGGTGAGCCAGCAGATGAAGGCGCTCGAAGCCTCCGCCGGCACCCCGCTGCTGGTCCGCGCCGGCCGCGAGATGCGGCTCACCCAGGCCGGCGAGGCCCTGGTGCGGCACGCCTCCGGCATCCTCGCCGGACTGACCGCCGCCGAGGAGGAGGTCGCCGCCATCGCGGGCCTGCGGGCCGGCCGGGTCCGGCTCGTCTCCTTCCCCAGCGGCAGCTCCGCGCTCGTCCCCGCCGCCCTCGCCGCCCTGCGCGCCGCCCACCCCGGCACCCGGGTCTCCCTCGTGGAGGCCGAGCCGCCGCGCTCGGTCGAGATGCTGCGCGAGGGCGACTGCGACGTGGCCCTCGCCTTCCGCTACGGGGTCGGCCCGGACACCTGGGACGACCTGGTGGTCCGCCCGCTGCTCGCCGACCGGCTCGTCGGGCTCGTCCCCGAGGACCACCGGCTGGCCGGCGCGGAACGCGTCACGATCGGCGAACTCGCCGAGGACCCCTGGATCGCGGGCTGCCCGCGCTGCCGCCGCCAGCTGGTCGACGTCTGCCGCGAGGCCGGCTTCACCCCGCGCATCGACTTCGCCACCGACGACTACCCGGCCGTGATGGGCCTCGTGGGCGCGGGCCTGGGCGTGGCCGTCCTGCCGCAGCTCGCCATCGAGTCGGTACGGCCGCGCGGCGCCGTCGCCGTGACGGTCGAGCCGGCCGTGGAGCGCGAGATCGTCGCCCTGACCCTGCCGGACCTGGAGCAGGTCCCCGCCGTCGCCGCCACCCTCGACGAACTCACCCGTGCCGCCGCCCGGGCCGCGGCGACCTCGGGCGTGGCCACGCGCGCGTAGCGGCAGTCCGGAAGCGGCGGGCTCGCGGCCTCGCGCGCGGAGGGCGTCCGAGAGCGGCGGGGCTCATGGCTTCGCGTGCGTAAGCGGCTGTCCGGCCGATGGCGGCCGGGCCGGGGCGCGCGGTCCGGCCCGGCCGGCGCGGCAAAAACACGGCGCGCGACACGTACGCGCGAGAGCGGCGCCGGGCCTCCGGGAGCGGTGTGCGGCGCGCCGGGCGGGGCCGTTCGGGTGAGGTGTCCGGGCGGGCGTCCGGGTGATCCGTCCACCGGCCGTCCGGGTGAGCTCCGCCCTCGCCCGGCGGAGCGCCCGAGGGCTCGGGGCCGCGCGCCCCGGGGCCGTTCGCGTGAGGGCGTGCGGGCCGTCGGAGTGAGCGGCCCGCGGCGGACCAGGGCCGGGCGGGTGACCGGGTTCGGCCGCACGGGTGGGGCGGCGCACGGTGACGGGTGCGGGCCCCGGAGCGGCGGCACCGGGTGGGCGGATCTCAGGTCATGATGCCGAAGAAACGTTCCTTCAGGCGTGCGCCACGCCGGCCGACGGTGCCGCGCGCGTCACGCCCGCGTCCGTCCCGGCCGCCGGGGCCGTCGTGGTCGTGACCAGGCGGTTGCGCGCCCGGCCCATGAGTTCTTCGCGCTCGTCCTCGGTGAGGCCGCCCCAGACGCCGTAGGGCTCCCGTACGGCGAGCGCGTGTGCCGCGCACTCCGCGCGTACCGGGCACCGCATACAGACCTCTTTCGCCGAGTTCTCGCGCGCACTCCGTGCCGCGCCGCGCTCTCCCTCGGGGTGGAAGAACAGGGAACTGTCGACTCCGCGGCAAGCCGCGAGGAGCTGCCAGTCCCACAGATCGGCGTTGGGTCCGGGAAGGCGGGAGAAATCTGCCATTGCGCTAGTCCCCTTAAGACCGTGTCGAACGGATACGGGTGAGGTGGGCGGATGGATGGCTGATCAGTGGGTGGTCGATGGCCGGCCGGTGTGCTTTCGCTCCCCTGGGTTCGCGGCTGCCCGCTCTCGCGGGACCGAACCCGACCGTACAACTACTGACTGAGTAGATGTAAATATGACTCATTGCGAATCTAGCCACAGACACCGCAAAAAGGGAAGAAAACCCGCTAAACGGGGCATAGCTTCGGCTGAAGGACAGGTGACCTGCGGCGCTCTCCTCCGTGTGCGGACCCTCACGTAGAGTGCCGAAGGCGGCCGTCCGACCCGTAACTCTTTCGAGTGACCGTCGTTGAGAGTGCGGAGGCGGTTGAAGGAACAAGCGCTCGGGCAGGTGTCCGAGGGCGTCAACCGCACAGGTGACGATACGTACCAGCCCTGGAGGCTCAAGGTGACGCGCATCAGCTGCGAGAGCGGCGGTCGGCCATGACATCCGTCCTCGTCTGCGACGACTCCCCGCTTGCCCGAGAGGCGCTCCGCCGCGCGGTCGCGACCGTGCCCGGCGTCGAGCGGGTGACCACCGCGGCCAACGGCGAGGAAGTCCTCCGCCGCTGGGGTGCGGACCGCTCGGACCTCATCCTGATGGACGTGCGGATGCCCGGCCTGGGCGGCGTGGAGACCGTCCGTCGGCTGCTCTCCGCGGACCCCGGCGCCCGCATCATCATGCTCACCGTGGCCGAGGACCTCGACGGTGTCGCGCTCGCCGTGGCCGCCGGTGCCCGTGGCTATCTGCACAAGGACGCCTCGCGCGCCGAGCTGCGGGCCACCGTCACCCAGGCGCTCGCCGACCCGACCTGGCGGCTCGCCCCGCGCCGGCTCCGGTCGGCCGAGATGGGCGCGGCGCCCACCCTCACGGCCCGGGAGATCCAGGTCCTGGAGGGCATGAGCCACGGGCGGTCCAACGCCGAGATCGGCCGGGAGCTCTTCCTGTCCGAGGACACGGTCAAGACGCACGCCCGCCGTCTCTTCAAGAAGCTGGGCGCCTCGGACCGCGCGCACGCCGTCGCGCTCGGATTCCGCTGGGGCCTGGTCCGCTGACCCGCGGCCACCGGCCGTGTCCCCGTCCGCCGAGCGGCGGACGGGGTGGGCTTGTGTCACTTACCTGTGGGATGCCGCATCCTTGAAGGCGTGGAGTTCCTCGGGGACGAGACGAGTGAGCCAAGCGAGCCGGTGGAAAACGAGCGGAAGGGGAGGGCGCAGGAGATGAGTCCCGGCGCACCTGCTCATAACGCTTCGGTGCACAACTACGGGCGCGGTACCGCGAACGGGCAGGCACCGAGGCACCATGGAGCGATGCGCGACGACGAGACCGCGGGGACACCCGTGCCCGCCGGGCAGGGGGAGATCGGTGCCCTCGTTCGTCGTGCCGTCGAGGGCGACGAGCAAGCCACGCACGATCTCCTCGCGCGTGTGCACCCGCTCGCCCTGCGCTATTGCCGTACGCGACTGAACCGGCTTCCCGGTGACGCGCGTCACTTCGTGGAGGACCTCGCCCAGGAGGTCTGCGTCGCCGTCCTGATGGCGCTGCCGCGCTACAAGGACACGGGCAGGCCGTTCGAGGCCTTCGTCTTCGCCATCGCCGGGCACAAGGTCGCCGACCTCCAGCGGGCCGCGATGCGGCACCCTGGATCGACGGCGGTGCCCTCCGACGAGATGCCGGAGCGGCCCGACGACTCGCTCGGGCCGGAGGAGCGGGCGCTGCTCAGCGACGACGCCGAGTGGGCGAAGAAGCTGCTGGCCAACCTCCCGGAGAACCAGCGCGAGCTGCTGGTGCTGCGGGTGGCCGTCGGGCTGACCGCGGAGGAGACCGGACGGATGCTCGGGATGTCCCCGGGCGCGGTCCGGGTGGCCCAGCACCGTGCGCTCAGCCGGCTGCGGGCCCTGGCGGAGCACTCGCATCTGTAGTGCCCGCGACACTTGTCACACTGTAAGAACCGCGAGACTCAAGGAGCGTCGGCACCTCGACGCTCCTTGCGCGTACATAGATTCGTACAAATGTCCTTGGTGATCTTGTTCGTGGAATGAGACGCGGCCCTAGGCCGTTAGCATGGACATCCGCACCGATCAAGGCGTTTGGGGAAGGTGTCATGACCAACATCGACGGAGTGCCCGAGAAATTCGCGACACTCGGGCTGACCTACGACGATGTGCTGCTGCTGCCGGGCGTCTCGGACATGTCTCCCGACCAGATCGACACCGCCTCGTACATCTCGAAGAACGTCAAGGTGAACGTCCCGCTGCTGTCCGCGGCGATGGACAAGGTCACCGAGTCCCGGATGGCCATCGCCATGGCCCGCCAGGGCGGCGTCGGCGTCCTGCACCGCAACCTCTCCATCGCCGACCAGGCCAACCAGGTCGACCTGGTCAAGCGCTCCGAGTCCGGCATGGTCACCGACCCGATCACCGTGCACCCCGACGCCACGCTCGCCGAGGCCGACGCGATCTGTGCGAAGTTCCGCATCAGCGGTGTCCCGGTCACCGACCCGGCCGGCAAGCTGCTCGGCATCGTCACCAACCGTGACATGGCCTTCGAGTCGGACCGCAGCCGCCAGGTGCGCGAGGTCATGACCCCGATGCCGTTGGTCACCGGCAAGGTCGGCATCTCCGGCGTGGACGCCATGGAGCTGCTGCGCCGCCACAAGATCGAGAAGCTGCCGCTGGTCGACGAGGCCGGTCTGCTCAAGGGCCTCATCACGGTCAAGGACTTCGTCAAGGCCGAGAAGTACCCGAACGCCGCCAAGGACTCGAGCGGCCGCCTCCTCGTCGGTGCCGCCGTCGGCGTCGCCGGCGACTCGTACGAGCGCGCCCAGGCCCTGATCGAGGCGGGCGTCGACTTCATCGTCGTCGACACCGCGCACGGCCACTCCCGCTTGGTCGGCGACATGATCGCCAAGATCAAGTCGAACGCCTCGGTGGACGTCATCGGCGGCAACGTCGCCACCCGCGACGGCGCCCAGTCGCTCGTCGACGCCGGTGCCGACGGCATCAAGGTCGGTGTCGGCCCGGGCTCCATCTGCACCACCCGTGTGGTCGCCGGTGTCGGCGTCCCGCAGGTCACGGCCATCTACGAGGCCTCCCTCGCCGCCAAGGCGGCCGGTGTCCCGGTCATCGGCGACGGCGGCCTGCAGTACTCCGGCGACATCGCCAAGGCGCTCGTCGCGGGCGCCGACACCGTGATGCTCGGCTCGCTGCTCGCGGGCTGCGAGGAGTCCCCGGGCGAGCTGCTCTTCATCAACGGCAAGCAGTTCAAGTCGTACCGCGGCATGGGCTCGCTGGGCGCCATGCAGACCCGCGGCGACCGCAAGTCCTTCTCCAAGGACCGCTACTTCCAGGAGGGCGTCGCCTCCGACGAGCAGCTGATCCCCGAGGGCATCGAGGGCCAGGTGCCCTACCGCGGCCCGCTCGCCTCGGTCGTGCACCAGCTGGTCGGCGGTCTGCGCCAGTCGATGTTCTACGTCGGCGGCCGCACCGTCCCCGAGGTCCAGGAGCGGGGCCGGTTCGTCCGGATCACCTCGGCGGGCCTCAAGGAGAGCCACCCGCACGACATCCAGATGACGGTCGAGGCGCCGAACTACAGCAACAAGCGGTAACCGCGCGCCACGCGGCAGGGGGCGGCTCCGGCAGAGGCCGGAACCGCCCCTTCTGCGTGGTTCGGGGATACTGGTAGGCGCAGACACAGAGGGAAAGGCCACACACACGTGACTGAGATCGAGATCGGGCGCGGAAAGCGCGGCCGCAGGGCGTACGCGTTCGACGACATCGCCGTCGTACCCAGTCGGCGCACCCGGGACCCGAAGGAGGTCTCGATCGCCTGGCAGATCGACGCCTACCGCTTCGAGCTGCCGTTCCTGGCCGCCCCCATGGACTCGGTCGTCTCGCCGCAGACCGCCATCCGCATCGGCGAGCTGGGCGGCCTCGGTGTGCTGAACCTCGAGGGCCTGTGGACCCGCTACGAGGACCCGCAGCCGCTGCTCGACGAGATCGCCGGCCTCGACGAGGCCACCGCGACCCGCCGTCTGCAGGAGATCTACGCCGCGCCGATCCAGGAGGACCTGATCGGGCAGCGCATCAAGGAGGTGCGCGACGCGGGTGTGGTCACCGCCGCCGCGCTCTCCCCGCAGCGCACCGCGCAGTTCTCGAAGGCCGTCGTCGACGCGGGCGTGGACATCTTCGTCATCCGCGGCACGACCGTCTCCGCCGAGCACGTCTCCGGCGCCGCAGAGCCGCTGAACCTGAAGCAGTTCATCTACGAGCTCGACGTGCCGGTCATCGTCGGCGGCTGCGCCACGTACACCGCGGCCCTGCACCTCATGCGCACCGGCGCGGCCGGCGTCCTCGTCGGCTTCGGCGGCGGCGCGGCGCACACCACGCGCAACGTGCTCGGCATCCAGGTCCCGATGGCCACCGCCGTCGCGGACGTGGCCGCCGCCCGCCGCGACTACATGGACGAGTCCGGCGGCCGCTACGTGCACGTGATCGCCGACGGCGGCGTGGGCTGGTCCGGCGACCTGCCCAAGGCCATCGCCTGCGGTGCCGACTCGGTCATGATCGGCTCCCCGCTGGCCCGCGCCACCGACGCGCCCGGCAAGGGCCACCACTGGGGCATGGAGGCCGTCCACGAGGACGTGCCGCGCGGCAAGCTGGTCGACCTCGGCATCGTCGGCACCACCGAGGAGATCCTCACCGGCCCGTCGCACACCCCGGACGGCTCGATGAACTTCTTCGGCGCCCTGCGCCGCGCGATGGCCACGACCGGCTACAGCGAGCTCAAGGAGTTCCAGCGCGTCGAGGTCACGGTCGCGGACTCGCAGCACAAGCGCTGACCCGCGAGCGCGCCCCACGACGCGGGGAGCGCGACGCACGACGTACGAGAGCCCCGTACCGCCGAAGGATGGCGGTACGGGGCTCTCGCGTGTCACGGCGCACGGTATGACGCGCGGAATGTCTGTAGTGCGTGACGGGGCGCGTGGTGTGACAAGGGGGCGCGCGGTTGTTTTCGGGGCGAATACGGGTGGAGGCGTGGATTCCGGGCGGTAGCGTCGGTTCCGGGCGCCCCAGCTGTGCGGGGCCGCCCCCTTCCACTGGATATGACATCCGGACCTCGCCCTCGGGGCCCGGCCCGATATCCGACGGATCGCTCACCGGGTCACTGGGCGATAGCGCGGAAGGGGGCGTGCCCATGGGACGCCACCGCAAGCCCACTCGCTGGGACCGGATCCGTCTGTGGACGGTGAAGTACCGGAGGAGGTGGATCTTGCGGCTTTTCGGATGGTGAGCGGCCGCCCCCATATGCAGTAGGGGCGGACACCCGTGATCCATTCAGGAGCCCATGCGCAGCGACCAACTGCGGTGGGCTCCACCTTTTTCGGGCGGTGAGCGGCCGCCCCCAAACACGGTAGGGGCGGACACCCGCGATCCATCCAGGAGCCCATGCATAACGACCAACTGCGGTAGGCCCCGTCACTTCGTACCGTACCGGAGGTGGCCCGGGTCGGCAGGTGTCCTGTGGAGCACGGGCGTCGTCGCGCGCCCCCTCGGGCCGCTGGCGCGCCGGGGCCGGTCGGTCCTACGCGGCGGCCTTCTTCGAGCCGCTGAACGCGGCGAACGCGGCGAGGGCGAAGAACAGGAACGTCAGCGGGTCCAGGTCTTCCTTCCACGCCTGCGTGAGGACGTCGAAGTGGTCGACGAACAGTGTGGTCGCCGAGACGCCGAGCTCCTTGCCGCCGATGATCGCGAGAGCGACGAGCTGGCCGACGTAGACGGCGCCCAGCGAGAGGACGGCGCTGACCACGGGCAGAACGGGGTTGCGGCCGCCGGCCTTGCCCGCGGCGAAGCCGACCAGGAAGCCGACACCCACCGCGGCCCAGCCGATCTCGCGCTCGATGGCGCCGGCGACGCCGCCGTAGACGCCGCCCGCGACGAGCGCGGCGACGACGGCCGCGACGAGGCCGAGGCCGACGCGGGAGGGCGCCGGCGGGACGGGCGGGGCCGGCGGCATCGGGGCCGGCCCGGCGGCACCCTGCGCGAACGGGTTGCCGGGCGGCGGAACGGACTGGCTCATGAGCGGGATCCCCCCAGGGACGGTGTGTCGCACGGATGTCGCACGAGCGTGCGAGCGTCCGGAGGCTAGCAGCGTCCACCGACAACGCACCGCGGCTTTCGGCGGTACGCGGGGTCAGAGCCGGTGGGCCGCGCCCATCGGGGTGGCGCCGCGGGTGTCCAGGAGGAGCTGGGCCTTCACGGACAGGCCCTGGAGGTCGTACGTGCGGTGGTGCTGGAGCAGGATCGTCAGGTCGGCGTGGGCGGCGGCCTCGTAGAGGGAGTCGGCGCGCGGGACCGGGCGTTCGCGGACGCGCCAGTCGAGGGTGTACGGATCGTGGTAGCTGACCGCCGCGCCCAGGTCCATCAGGCGGCGGGCGATCTCCTCGGCCGGTGAGCCCTGGCGGTCGGCGAGATCGGGCTTGTAGGTGATCCCGAGCAGCAGGATCCTGGCCCCGCGGGCGGACTTGCCGTGTTCGTTGAGAAGTGTGGCGGCGCGCTGGACGGCATAGGCCGGCATGCGCTCGTTGATCTGGCCGGCGAGTTCGACCAGGCGCAGCGGGCGGTGGCCGTCGACGGTGTCCACGGGGACGCCGTGGCCGCCGACGCCGGGGCCCGGGCGGAACGCCTGGAAGCCGAAGGGCTTGGTCTCGGCGCAGCGGATGACGTCCCAGAGGTCGACGCCCAGCTCGTGGCAGAGCACGGCCATCTCGTTGACGAGGGCGATGTTGACGTGCCGGAAATTGGTCTCCAGGAGCTTGACGGTCTCCGCCTCGCGCGGGCCGCGGGCGCGGACGACCTTGTCCGTGAGCCGGCCGTAGAAGGCGGCGGCGGACTCGGTGCACGCGGGCGTCAGGCCGCCGATCACCTTGGGGATGGCGGCGAGGCCCCGGGTGCGTCCGTGGGTGCGGCTGCCGGGGTCGAGGCGGCCGGGGGAGTACGCGAGGTGGAAGTCGCGCCCCGCGCGCAGTCGTGAGCCGGTCTCCAGGATGTCGCGCAGCGGGCCCTCGGTGGTGCCGGGCGGTACGGGGGACTCCAGGAGCACGGTGGTGTGCGGGCGGAGCCGGGCGGCGAGCGCGCGGGCGGCGTCGGTGACGGCGGTGAGGTCGAGGGCGCCGTCCGGGCCGGGCGGGGTGGGGGCGCAGATCACGGCGGTGCGGACCCGGCCCAGCTCGGCGGGGTCGGTGGTGGGCCGGAAGCCGGTGGAGAGCATCCGGCGGATCTCGGCGGCGGTGAGGGAGCCGTCGACGGGGGAGCGGCCGGCGGCGAGTTCGGTGACGGCGCGGGGGTCGGTGTCGTAGCCGACGGTGTCGACGCCGGCCGTGGTGGCTGCCTGGGCGAGGGGGAGGCCGTGGTGGCCGAGGCCGATGACGGCGAGATCAGCGGGCATGGGGGATGGGCCGTCCTTCCCAGTAGCCGGAGGGGACGCGACGCGCAACCCCTGTGGACCGAAGGGAGCCGACGCGATGTCAGACTAAGCGTAAATATGACCGATATGCGGCATTGCAAGGGTGAACGTCGCCGAGTGTTATCCACAGGCTGGGTCGAGGCGGTGGCTGAAGTCGGGGCGCCGGGCCAGAATCGAGTCTGTGGGCCGGATTCGCACAGCGATGCGGCGATCCAGCGATACGGCGATAGGGCGGTGCGGCGATACGGCGATCCGGCGGTGAAGACGACACGGTGGCGCGGCGGTGCGGCGGCTCGGCCGCCGCCGGCCTCGCCGACAGGCGGGGGACGACGGGAGGCGGCAATCGTGAGGACAGCGACACTGGGACCCGCCGAGCGCGCCGCGGCGCTGGCGGCCATGACCGAGCGCGAACTGGACATTCTCGTCGTCGGGGGCGGGGTCGTCGGCGCGGGCATCGCCCTCGACGCCGTCACGAGAGGGCTGTCGACCGCCCTGGTCGAGGCCCGCGACTGGGCGTCCGGCACCTCCAGCCGGTCGAGCAAGCTCGTCCACGGCGGGCTGCGGTACCTCGAGATGCTGGACTTCGCGCTCGTCCGCGAGGCCCTGAAGGAGCGCGGCCTGCTCCTCGAACGGCTCGCCCCGCATCTGGTCAAGCCCGTGCCGTTCCTCTACCCGCTCCAGCACAAGGGCTGGGAGCGGCTGTACGCGGGCTCCGGCGTCGCCCTGTACGACGCGATGTCCGTCTCCTCCGGCCGTGGCCGCGGCCTGCCCGTCCACCGCCACCTCAGCCGACGGCGGGCCCTGAGTGTCGCGCCCTGCCTCAAGAAGGACGCCCTGGTCGGCGCCCTGCAGTACTACGACGCCCAGATGGACGACGCCCGCTTCGTCGCCACCCTCATCCGCACCGCCGCGAGCTACGGCGCCGAGGTCGCCAACCGGGCCCGGGTCACCGGCTTCCTGCGCGAGGGCGAGCGGGTGGTCGGTGCCCGCGTCCAGGACGTCGAGACCGGCGGCGCGTACGACATCCGGGCCCGCCAGATCGTCAACGCGACGGGCGTGTGGACGGACGACACCCAGGCGCTGATCGGCGAGCGCGGGCAGTTCCACGTGCGCGCCTCCAAGGGCATCCACCTGGTCGTGCCCAAGGACCGCGTCCACTCCACCGCCGGACTCATCCTGCGCACGGAGAAGTCCGTCCTGTTCGTCATCCCCTGGGGGCGGCACTGGATCATCGGCACCACCGACACCGACTGGGACCTCGACAAGGCCCATCCGGCCGCGTCCAGCGCCGACATCGACTACCTCCTGGAACACGTGAACAGCGTGCTCCACACCCCGCTGACCCGCGACGACGTCGAGGGCGTCTACGCCGGACTGCGGCCGCTCCTCGCGGGCGAGTCCGACGCCACCAGCAAGCTGTCCCGCGAGCACACCGTCGCCCACCCCGTACCCGGCCTGGTCGTCGTCGCGGGCGGCAAGTACACGACGTACCGCGTGATGGCGAAGGACGCGGTCGACGAGGCGGTGCACGGTCTCGACAAGCGGGTCGCCGCCTGTGTCACCGAGGTCACCCCGCTGCTCGGCGCCGAGGGCTACCGGGCGCGGTGGAACGCGCGCGCGGGCATCGCCGCCCGCGCCGGACTGCACGTGGCCCGGATCGAGCATCTCCTCAACCGCTACGGCTCCCTGACGGAGGAGATCCTCGACCTCGTCGCCGCCGACCCCGCCCTCGGCAAGCCCCTCCCGGCCGCCGAGGACTACCTGAAGGCCGAGATCGTGTACTCCGCCTCCCACGAGGGCGCCCGGCATCTCGACGACGTGCTGACCCGGCGTACCCGCATCTCCATCGAGACCTTCGACCGGGGCACCCGCAGCGCCCGTGCGTGCGCGGAACTCATGGCGCCGGTCCTCGGCTGGGACGCCGGACAGGTGGACAAAGAGGTCGAACACTACGAGAAGCGCGTCGAGGCCGAACGCGAATCACAGCGCCAGCCCGACGACCTGACGGCCGACGCGGCCCGCCTCGGAGCACCGGACATCGTGCCGATCTGAGCAGGTGGGCATCCCGGAGTGCGGACCCGGGGGAGTCAGGGGTCCTGGAGTGAGGGACAATGGGCTCTCTTCCAGGGCGGGTTGCCGCGAGCGCGGGAGCTGCGGGACGCGGGCGGGAAACAGGATCGCAGAGGGGACGCATGTCGGAGGCGGAGCAGTCGCGGAACACGGGGCAGGACCCCCGGCGGGACGCCGCCGCGGACGCCGGCACCGGCGACCGGGGCGCGGTCCCGGAGGCGCGCGCGGTGGAACGGAACAAGGACGCGACCGGGCCGAAGGCCGCGCCGGGGGCAGATGCCCCGCGCGCGGAGAAGGCCACGGACGCGGCGACGGACGAGGCTGCGGAGAAGACGGCGGACACGGCGACGGACAAGGCCGCGGGCGAGACCGCCGGCAAGGACGCGAAGAAGACGGCGACCGCCACCGACCCGGACACCCGGGCGCTGCGCGCCGACGCGAAGCGCACGGTCAAGGCGGGCGCGGCCGACGCGCCGTCAGGCTCCGGGCGTACGAAGGCGTCGGAGCCCGGCGGCACCGCCGGCGGCACCTCGTGGGCCAAGAGTGAGGCCGCCAAGGCCGCTGAGAGCGGCACCGCCACGCGCGCGCCCGAGGCCGGGGCCAAGACGGACGGCACGCCCGAAGCCAAGGCGAAGACCGAGGTCAAGGCCGAGAACAAGGCAGAGAACAAGGCCAAGCCCGGGGCGCGTGGCAAGGCCGCCGCCGACGGGTCGACCGACGGGGCCGCGCCGGCCGCCGGCTTCGGTGCCGACGCGACCGGAACGGAACGCCGAGGCAAGGACGCTGACGTGACGTCCGCCGAGGGCCGGCTGCTCGCCGGGCGCTACCGGCTCGGCGCGGTCCTCGGCCGCGGCGGCATGGGCACCGTGTGGCGCGCCGTCGACGAGACGCTCGGCCGTACCGTCGCCGTCAAGGAACTGCGCTTCCCCACCAGCATCGACGACGACGAGAAGCGCCGCCTCATCACCCGCACCCTCCGCGAGGCCAAGGCCATCGCCCGGGTGCGCAACAACGGCGCCGTGACCGTCTACGACGTCGTCGACGAGGACGACCGCCCGTGGATCGTCATGGAGCTCATCGGGGGCAAGTCCCTCGCCGAGGCCATCCGCGAGGACGGCACGCTCACCCCGCGGCGCGCGGCCGAGGTCGGCCTCGCCATCCTCGACGTGCTGCGCTCCGCGCACCGCGAGGGCATCCTGCACCGCGACGTGAAGCCGTCCAACGTGCTCATCGACGACGACGGCCGCGTCGTCCTCACCGACTTCGGCATCGCCCAGGTCGAGGGCGACCCCTCGATCACCTCCACCGGCATGCTCGTCGGCGCCCCCTCGTACATCTCGCCCGAGCGCGCCCGCGGCCACAAGCCCGGCCCGGCCGCCGACCTGTGGTCGCTCGGCGGACTGATCTACGCGGCCGTCGAGGGCAGCCCGCCCTACGACAAGGGCTCCGCCATCGCCACGCTCACCGCCGTGATGACCGAGCCCGTCGACCCGCCGAAGAACGCGGGCCCGGAGCTCACCAAGGTCATCTACGGTCTGCTCGCCAAGGACCCCGCCGAGCGGCTCGACGACGCCGGCGCCCGGGCCCTGCTGTGCGCGGTGCTCGACGCGCCGGACGTGGCGCTTGAGCCGCCCGCCGAGGCGACCCGGATGATCCCGCTGCCGCAGTTCCCCGAGCGTCCGGCGGCGGCTCCGGCCGGCTCCGGTTCCCGGAAGCCCGCGCGCGAGAAGGCCCCCGCCGACCCGTCGGCCGACCGGCTGCGCGGCGCGCTGAAGTCCGTACGGAACGCGGCCGCCGCCCCCACGCCCCCGCCGGCCGCCATGCCCGCCGCGGGGCGGTCCGCGGCCGCGCCCGCCAAGGCGTCGCTCACCGATGTCGTCCCACGCCGCACCCTGGTGATCATCGCCGCGGTCGTGGTCGCGGCGCTGCTCGGCACGATCCTGTACGTCGCCCTCGGCGGCGGCGACGACGGCGCCGAGCAGGGCAAGGGCGGGAACTCCGGCGGCACCACCGCCACCGCCGGCAACGCCTCCGGCGGGGCCGACGGCCAGGGCACCGACACGACGCCGAGCGCCCCGGAGCAGCAGGGCGGCGGCAAGCCGTCCGCGGACGGCGCCGGCCAGGGTGGCACCCCGGCCTCCGGCACCCCCGACGGCGGGGGCAAGGACGACGGCGGCGGGAAGGACTCCGGCGGCAAGGGCGGCGACGACTCCGCCGCCCTGCCCGACGGGTATCAGCAGGTCACCAACAGCCGGTTCCACTTCACGATGGCGATGCCGAAGTCCTTCCGGCTCACCGCGATCGCAGGCCGGAACTCGGGCGGCATCTTCAACGCCTCCTCCGGGTCCTTCCCGCGCGTGCAGGTCGACTTCAACGACAGCCCGAGGGACGACGCGGCCGCCGCCTGGAACGCCGCCCGCGCCGCGGTCGCCGCCACCAGCAACGGCTACAAGCACCTGGGCATCCGCCCCGTCTCGTACAAGGGGTACCCGACCGTCGCCGACTGGGAGTTCGAGCGCGTCCAGGGCGGCCAGCGCGTCCGGGTGCTCAACCGGGGCTTCAAGGTCGACGCCGGCCACGGCTACTCGATCATGGTCAGCTGCCCCGCCGACGCGTGGGACGAGCCGGAATGCAAGACGCTGCGGGAGACCGCGTTCGCGACGTTCAGCCCCAAGGACTGACGCGCGGACGTATCGTGTCGTGAACAGCCCCGTCCGACCCGTGCGGCGGGGCACGGGGGCCGGCGGGCGCGTGGGGAGGCGTCGTGGACGACTACGCGGGAAGAGTGCTCGCGGACCGTTACCGCCTGCCGTTGCCGCCGCCCGATCCGGACGGGCACACCGATCCGTACGCGTATGCCTTCGACCTCGTCGAGACGCGTGCCTTCGACACCTACAGCGGCCAGGAAGTGCGCGTCCGTCAGGTGCCGCTGCCGGAGGTCGTCGACGCCGAGGTCGTCGAGCAGGCGGAGTCCGGCGACTCCGAATCGGGCGCGGACGGAGGGCCGTACGCCGGGTCCGGTGCCCGGCGGGCGTCCCGCAGACCTGCCGATCCGGCCGTGCGCCGCGCCGTCGAGGCGGCCCAGGCCGCCGCGCGCATACCCGACCATCCGCGCCTCGAGCAGGTCTTCGACGTGTTCGCCGAGGCGGGATCGCTGTGGATCGTCAGCGAGTTCGTCGCCGCCACCCCGCTCGCCGAACTCCTCGCCATGGGTCCGCTCAGCCCCTATCGCGCGGCCGAGATCGGGGCCGATCTCCTCACCGCTTTACGCGCGCTCCACGCGTTCGGCTGGACCCACCGGAACGTCACCTCCCGCACCGTCCTCGTCTGCGAGGACGGCCGGGTCGTCCTGACCGGCCTCGCCGCGGGCGCCGCCGAGGAGGCCCTGTGCGGGTACGCGTCGGTGCCGCCGCCGGACGAGTTCCCGTACGCGGGGCCGCCCGAGGACGTCGTGTACGTGGAGGGCGACGGGGACGACGCGTACGCGCTGCCGGACGAGGTCGACCCGTACGCCGAGCGGGACGAGCGGACCGAGCAGGTCGAGCAGGTCGAGCAGGTCGGGCGGGATGAGCACTCCGCGTACGCGGAGCACGTCGAGCCGACCGCGTACGACAACGCATATGACACGCAGGACACGTACGGCGTGTACGCCGAGCACGTCGAGGACGGCGAGCCCGCCACGGCCGGCCCGTACGCGCTGGAGCCGTACGAGCCCGAGGACTTTGGACCGGACCGGCCGCAGGAGCCGCACGCGCCGACGGACGAGCCGGGGGAGCCGGAGGCGCCCGGGGCCGCGAGCGGGACCGGGTACGGGCCGCACGGAGGTACGCCGTACGGGGCGGGGCGCGCCGGGGCACGGCAGGAGCTGCCGCCCGCGCGGGTCGTGCCCCCGACCGGGGTGCCGGCCACCGCCGAGGTGCGGGCGGCCCGGGCCGGGGCCATCGCCGCGTACCGGGCGGGGGCCCGTGCCGCGGTCCGGATCGGCGAGACCGGCTCCCTCCCGGTCCAGCGTCCCGGCACCCCGGCACCTCCGTCCCCGCCCCCGTCGATGCCGTCGGCCCCGGGGCCGTCCGGGCCTCAATGGTGGTCGCAGATGGACGAGGACGGCGACGACGACGGCGACGACGCGGGCGGCCTCGGCGGGGACCGGACGCCGCCTCCGCCCCCGCGCGCGTACCTCATCGGAAACTGGAGCGACGGGCCGCACGCCTCCCGCGACGGCGGGCGTGCCGTGCCGGCAGGCGGCGGCCCGGGCCCGCTGCCGCCCGCGCTTCCGGCCGGGTACACGGCCGCGGCCCCGCAGCCGCGGCCCGCGCCCGGCATCGAGAGCCTGCCCGCCGCCGACGCCTACCGGGGCCCGGTGACCCGGCTCGCCGCCGAGCGGGCCCGGCAGACCCGGATGGCCGTCGTCGGCCCCGTCACCGAGCGCTGGGCGCCCGAGCAGGCCGGCCCCGTGCACGAGCACTGGCGGCTCGCCCCGCCCATCGGTCCCGCCACCGACCTGTGGGCGCTGGGCGCGCTGCTCTACCGGGCCGTCCAGGGGCACGCCCCGTACCCCGAGGACAACGCCGCCGACCTGGTCCAGCTGGTCTGCGCGGAGCCGCCCGCCTTCGCCGAGGAGTGCGGTCCGCTGCGCCCCGTCGTGGAGTCGCTGCTGCGCCAGGACCCCACCGAGCGGCCCGATGTCGAGGAACTGAGCGGCTGGCTGCGGTCCCTCGTCCGGTCGGCGCCCGAGCCGGACGCCGCGACCGGTGCCGTCCCGCAGGGACCGGCCGACGCGGCCCGGCTGCCCCTCGTCCGCAAGCGCGGCGAACTGGTGCGGCGCCGGCGTTGGTGGTCGGGCCGGGGCGGCGACACGAAGAACGCGAAGAGCGCAAAGAGCGCGAAGAACGGGCGGCACCGGCACGCGAAGAACGACGTCCCGGACGAGACCGCCCTGCTCGACGCCGACTTCCGCCAGGCCGACGTCCACGAGACGGACGTCCACGAGTCCGCCGGGTACGTCTCCGCTCCGACCGACGCCGCTCGCTTTGAGCGGGACGGGTACGACACCGCCGTCCACGAGCCCGTCGGGTACCCCGACGCGTACCGTGAACCGGTCCGTGAGCCGTCGCCCGAGCCGTACTCCGACGCGTATGCCGACCCGTACGCCGATCCGGCACCGGTCGGCTCGCTGGACGATCTGCTCCACGACGACAGGGCATATGACAGACCGCCACACGACGCACCACCGTCGTACGGAGCGGCATATGACGCGATGCCCGAAGAGTCGTACGAGGAGATACCGCAGCGCGCCCCACGCACCCCGCGCCCGCCCCGTACGCCCGGGCGTACGGAGGGATCCCCGCGTTCGCTCGGCCGGGTGCTGCTGGTCCTGCTCGTGCTGCTGCTCGGCGGGGCGGTCGCGTACGCGGTGCTGTTCCTGCCCAAGGCGGGCGACCCGGGCCAGGGCGACCAGGCCGCGCGCGGCAGCGCCCCCGCCTCCGCGCCCCCGGCGAAGAACCCGGCCCCGCCGTCCTCCGCGCCCGCGTCCAAGCCGCCGGCCACCACCCCGCCCGCTCCCGGTACCTCCGACCCGGCGCTCGCCTCCGGGTACGTCCTGCGCAAGGACCCCGAGGGCTTCCAGGTCGGCGTCCCGAGCGGCTGGCGGCGCAGCCCGATCAACGACGCCGGGCAAGTGCGCTTCACCGACGGCGCCTTCACGATGATCGTGGTCCCCGGCCGCGACACCGTCAGCGCCAACGGCGACGACCCCCTGCGCTACCAGCGCGACACGGAACGCGAACTGACCCGCTGGCGCGAGTCGTCCTGGTCCGACCAGTACGGTCTGCGGCGCGTCGACATCGGCCAGAAGGTCATGGCGGAGGGCACGTTCAGCTGGATCGACAGCACCGGACACGAGGTGGTCGGACGGAACCTGGCGCTGATCGAGGGCGGCCGCTATCACGTCGTCCAGGTGATCGGACCGTCGAACGAACGGGACCGGATCGCCGCCGTCCACGACCAGGCGGTCAAGAGCTACCGCGTCACCCGCTGACCCGCGAAATCCGCGCGCCGGTCACAGAGTTGTCGCTGATGCGGCCCCGAGGTTCCGTGCCCGGCGCACTGATCCGTACGCTTGCCTCGGAACCGAACGGGCGGGGGCAAGTGGAACACTCTGAGAGCACCGGAGCCGGACTTCTGCTCGCCGGGCGCTACCGCTTGGGCGAGGCCATCGGCCGGGGCGGCATGGGCCGGGTCTGGCGGGCGCACGACGAGGTCCTGCACCGGGTCGTGGCCGTCAAGGAACTGACGGCCGGTCGGTACGTGACCGAGAGCGACCGGCAGGTGCTGCACACCCGCACCCAGACCGAGGCGCGGGCGGCGGCCCGGATCAGCCACCCGGGCGTGGTCACCGTGCACGACGTGCTCCAGCACGACGACCGCCCGTGGATCGTCATGCAGTACGTGGACGGGCCCTCGCTCGCCGACGCCGTCAAGGAACGCGGCACCGTCGACGCGCGCGAGGCCGCCCGGATCGGCCTGCACGTCGTCGGCGCCCTGCGCGCGGCGCACGCCGCCGGAGTGCTGCACCGGGACGTGAAGCCCGGCAACGTGCTGCTCGCGCACGACGGACGGGTCCTGATCACCGACTTCGGCATCGCCCAGGTCGAGGGCGACACCTCGATCACCCGGACCGGTGAACTCGTCGGATCCATCGACTATCTGGCGCCGGAACGGGTACAGGGCGCCGATCCCGGTCCCGCGTCCGACCTGTGGTCGCTCGGTGCGACGCTGTACACGGCGGTGGAGGGCACGTCGCCGTTCCGCCGGAGTTCGCCGATCAGCACCATGCAGGCCGTGGTGACCGACGAGCCGCCGTACCCCGGGAAGGCGGGCGCGCTCGCCCCGGTCGTCATCGCGCTGCTGCGCAAGGACCCGGAGCAGAGGCCGCGTGCCGACGAGATCGAGCGGATGCTGCTCGACGCCATGGAGGGGCGGCCTCCGCTCGCCGCGCAGGCGTACGTGCCGACGCGCCGGATGACGGCGGAGGAGCGGGCCGCCGCCGCGCCGGCCGCGACGACGCCGCTGCCGGAGCCGTACGCCGAGCCGCGGCCCGCCCCCGTCTCCGTACCCTCTCCGGTCCCGGCCCCGGCTCCCGCCCCTGCCATGCCGTCACCGAGCGCCCCCGTGCCTGCCCCGGCGCCCGCCTCCGCCCCGCACCGCGGCCGCTGGCGCCCCGCCGTCCTCGCGGCCCTGGCCGCGGGCCTGCTCGCGGGCGGCGCGGTCTTCGCGACCATGACGCACCTGGGTGGTCTCCTCGGCACGGATGGCCAGGACGACCAGGGCGGCGGCGCCACCTCCAGCGCGACCGGCGCCGCGAACCCCGGCACCGGCCCGAGCACCGGCCCGAGCGGTGATCCGACCGGTGATCCGAGCGCCGATCCGAGCACGGACGACGGCAAGACCTCCGGCGGCGTCCCGGTCGGCTGGCGCCGGGTCAAGGACCCCCTCGGCTTCAGCATCCTGGTCCCCGACGGCTGGACCCGGCAGGTCAAGGGCGGCCAGGTCGACTACACGCCCGACAACGGCCGCCACCACATCCGCGTCAGCATCGACCCGTCGCCCGACTTCGAGAACCCGTATCTGCACATGCAGGACGTCGAGACCACCCTGAGCGGCCGGCTGCCCGACTACACGCGGGTGCGACTGGACCGGAACATCTTCCGCGACAAGGACGACTCCTGCCTGTGGGAGTTCACCTGGACGGAGCGGACCAACCACCCCGGTCCGCGCCGTGCGATCGACCAGGTGTTCCTCGGGAACGACGGGAGCGAGTACGCGATCTACCTGTCCGCGCCGGAAGCGGACCGGGATCGGATGCGGGAGCGGTTCGAGATCGTGAAGAAGTCCTGGAGGGCCCCGGGGGCTGCCGTAAGCCCCTGATCAGGGCCGATATGCCAGTGATCGCTGGCGCGATGTGGGCACCCGGTGAAAACGCGTTACTCACGGGTACCCAAAGCCGCGAACGCGGCTTACGCTCGGCCCCATGACGGACTCGCAGGCTCAGGCACTTCCCGGCACCTCCACGGCAGCCACCACCCCCTCGGGCGCCGATCGCGCCGCGGGCACCAACCCTGTCGCGCCCGCGCCCGCCGGTGCCCGCGAGGCCGCCGACGTGGTGACCCCCGAGCTGGTCGCCCGGCTCACCCGCGGGGTCGTCGGCTCCGGCCGTACCGCCAACCACACCCCCTTCACCGGGGACAAGCTGGCGGACCTGCCCGAGTCCACGCCCGAGGACGTCGCCGAGGCATATGCCCGAGCCCGTGCCGCCCAGGTCGCCTGGGCCGCCACCCCCGTCCGTACGCGCGCGGGGGTGCTGCTGCGCTTCCACGACCTGATCCTCAGCCGCCAGGCCGAGATCCTCGACCTCATCCAGCTGGAGACGGGCAAGGCCCGCCTGCACGCCCACGAGGAGATCCAGGCGGTCACCGTCGCCGCCCGCCACTACGGCCGCAAGGCCCCCGCGTACCTGCGCCCCAAGCGCCACACCGGCGTCGTCCCGACCCTCACCAAGGTCACCGAGCTGCGCCAGCCGCGCGGTGTCGTCGGCCAGATCGCGCCGTGGAACTACCCCCTGGAGCTGTCGGTCGGCGACGCCCTGCCCGCCTTCGTCGCCGGCAACGCCGTCGTCATGAAGCCGGACACCGAGACCGCCCTGACCGCCCTGTGGGCCCGTGACCTGCTGATCGAGGCCGGTCTTCCCGCCGAGGTCTTCCAGGTCGTGCTCGGCGAGGGCCCGGTCGTCGGCCCCGAGGTCGTCCGCCACGCCGATTACGTCTCCTTCACCGGCTCCACCCGCACCGGCCGCGAGGTCGCCCGGGGCGCCGCGGACCGGCTCGTCGGCGTCAGCCTCGAACTCGGTGGCAAGAACGCCATGATCGTGCTGCGCGACGCCGACATCGAGAAGGCCGCCGCCGGCGCCGTCCGCGCCTGCTTCTCCTCCGCCGGCCAGCTGTGCATCTCCATCGAGCGGCTGTACGTGCACGAGTCGGTCGCGGACGCGTTCGTCGCCCGCTTCGCCGCCCGCACGAAGGCCATGCGGCTCGGCAACTCCCTCGCGTACGGCGCCGACATGGGCTGCCTGGTCGGCGACCGGCAGCTGGAGACCGTCACCCGGCACGTCGAGGAGGCCGTCGCCAAGGGCGCCACCCTGGTCGCGGGCGGCGTCGCCCGGCCCGACATCGGCCCGTACTTCTTCGAGCCGACCATCCTCGACGGCGTCGAGGCCCCGATGGCCGTCTGCGCCGAGGAGACCTTCGGCCCGGTCGTCTCGATCTACCGGTTCACGGACGAGGACGCGGTCGTCGAGCTGGCCAACGGCACCCCGTACGGCCTGAACTCCTCCGTCTGGACCACCGACTCACGCCGCGGCCACGCCCTCGCCGCCCGCCTGCGCACCGGCACCGTCAACATCAACGAGGGGTACGCGCCCGCGTACGGCAGCGTGCAGTCGCCCATGGGAGGCATGAAGGAATCCGGCCTCGGCCGGCGCCACGGCTCCGAGGGCATCCTCAAGTACACCGAGGCGCAGACCGTCGCCCAGCAGCGGCTGCTGCCGCTCGGCCCGTCCTTCGGGATGGACGACGAGAAGTACGCCGCGTTCATGAGTACGTCCCTGAAGGTGATGAAGGCGTTCCGCCTGCGCTGACCGCTGACCGCCGGCCGCCCGCCGCTGACCGCCGGCCCGCGGTCCGCTCGCCGGGCCGCCCGGCCGGACCGGCCCGTTCCGCCCGTTCCGCCCCTTTTCGCACGAGGAGAGCCATGACCGCGGTACCCCCTGCCCGAAATCAGGACGAGGACGGTTCGTACGACTACGACGTCGTCGTGGTCGGCTCCGGCTTCGGCGGCTCGGTCACGGCCCTGCGGCTGACCGAGAAGGGATACCGGGTCGGCGTCCTGGAGGCCGGCCGCCGCTTCGCGCGGTCCGAGCTGCCGAAGAACTCGTGGGACCTGAAGAACTTCCTGTGGGCCCCCGCCCTCGGTCTGTACGGCATCCAGCGCATCCACCTGCTCGGCAACGTGATGGTGCTGGCCGGCGCGGGCGTGGGCGGCGGTTCGCTCAACTACGCCAACACCCTCTACGAGCCGCTCGCCCCGTTCTTCGACGACCCGCAGTGGAAGGACATCACCGACTGGCGCGCCGAACTCGCGCCGTACTACGACCAGGCCAAGCGGATGCTGGGTGTCCGGCTCAACCCGACGATGACCCCCTCGGACGTCCACCTCAAGGCGGCCGCCCAGGCGATGGGCATCGGCGACACCTTCCACATGGCGCCGGTCGGCGTCTTCTTCGGCGACGGCAAGGACGCGGTCGCGGACGACGCCGAGGACGGAGCCGAGGGCACGGGTACGGGTTCCGGCTCCGGTACGGGGTCCGGCTCCGGTACGGCGAAGGCGAAGCCGGGCGCCGAGGTGGCCGACCCGTTCTTCGGCGGCGCCGGCCCCTCCCGCCGGGCCTGCATCGAGTGCGGCGAGTGCATGACCGGCTGCCGCCACGGCGCCAAGAACACCCTCAACGAGAACTACCTCCACCTCGCCGAGAAGGCGGGCGCGGTGGTCCATCCGATGACCACCGTCGTCGCCGTCACCGAGGACTCGCGCGGCGGCTACGCGGTCAAGACCCTGCCCACCGACAACCGGAAGAAGGGCGCCGGCCGCACCTTCACCACCCGCCGGGTGGTGATCGCCGCCGGCACGTACGGCACCCAGACCCTGCTGCACCGGATGAAGGACACCGGCCTGCTGCCCCGGATCTCGCACCGCCTCGGCGAGCTGACCCGGACCAACTCCGAGGGCCTGGTCGGCGCCCAGACCACCGACCGGCGCTACCGCGCGCGGCACGGCGGACAGCGGGCCGACTTCACCCGCGGCGTCGCCATCACCTCGTCGGTTCACCCGAACGAGACCACCCACATCGAGCCGGTGCGGTACGGCAAGGGCTCCAACTCGATGGGCGGCCTCACCGTCCTCCAGGTGCCCTACGGCGCCCACCGGGTCCGCAACTGGCTGCTCAGCCTGGCCCGTCACCCCTCGCTCGCGATCCGCTCGCTCTCCAACCGGAAGTGGTCGGAGCGCACCATCATCGGCCTGGTCATGCAGTCCCTGGACAACTCGCTGACCACCTACCGCAAGGCCGGCGGGCTCGGAAAGGGCCTGCTCACCGCCCGGCAGGGGCACGGCGCGCCCAACCCGACGCAGATCCGTGAGGCCACTCAGGCCGCCACCCTGATCGCCGAGGAGATCAACGGCTTCCCCGGCTCCAACATCGGCGAACTCATGGGCACCCCGCTCACCGCCCACTTCCTGGGCGGCTGCCCGATCGGCGCGGACGCGGAGTCCGGCGTCATCGACCCGTACCACCGGCTCTACGGCCACCCGGGCATCTCCGTCGTGGACGGCGCCGCGGTCTCCGCCAACCTGGGCGTCAACCCGTCGCTGACGATCACGGCGCAGGCGGAGCGGGCGATGTCGTTCTGGCCCAACAAGGGCGAGAAGGACCCGCGCCCCCGGCAGGGCGAGGCGTACGTGCGGCTCGCCCCGGTCGAGCCGGCGTCCGCCGCGGTGCCGGCCGACGCCTTCGGCGCGCTGCGGCTGCCGTTCCTGGGCATCCCGTCCGTACCGCCGAAGAAGCCGAAGGCCGTGAAGAAGACCCCGAAGGCCGCGGACTGAGCTCGCGGCCGACGCCGGCACCCGGCCCGACCAGGACGGATTCCGGAAACAGAGAAGAGGCGCTGCACCCCCCTCCGAGTGCAGCGCCTCTCCGGTTTCCGGGTGGTGCTGCATAGATGACCGGTGACCTGGGGGATTGGTTGTAGCGCACTCACGGAATCCTTATGTGACGCGCGTCACGTAGGCGGGAGAGTGGGGCGCGCGGGTACGCGGAGGGGCCCCGCACCGCGATTCCGGTCGCGGTACGGGGCCCCTGTGCGGGGCACCGGCGTCAGGGCTGCGGCGGTGCCGAGGGCGGCGGCGCCGGGGGAGGCGGGGCGCCGCGCGGGAGGTACGGGGGTGCGGGGTGGGGGAGGCGGGGGACGGCGGGAGTCTCGGGTCGTTCGCCGGTTGCGGCCGGCCCCGGGCGTCCCCGGGACCGACCGCCCTTTCTGGGTGACCGGGCTGCTGTCCCCTGCCGTCCGGTCACATGCGCTGGTGCGAGGTCCCACGACGTACCGAGGTACGTCACACGCCCCAGCCAAGCCACGCGTGGTCTTGTTCGGGCCCGCCCCTGGCTGGCACGGACACCACGACCAACGAACCGGCGCCGGGCCCGGTCACGCTCCGTACGGGTGAGAGGGCGCCCGAACTCGGGTGCGGGACCGCACCCCCGGACACGTCCCGCCGTACTCCGGGTCCTCAGATACGGCCCCGGCACAGCTCCAGCATCGTCATCGCGAGCGCCGTGCCCGGCTTGCCGAGGGCGTCCCGGAAGCGGCCGAGGACCTCCATCTCGCGGGCCAGGTTCACCCGGCGGCCGCCGGAGGAGATCCGGGCCTCCTGGATGACGGCCGAGACGGCCATCCGTTCCTGGATCAGCCCGATGATCCGGTCGTCGAGGATGTCGATCCGCTCCCGCGCGTCACCGATGACGTGCGCGGCCTCGGCGGTGCGGGCGCCGGTCTGCTCGGTGAGGTTCTTCGCGGCGAGGTTCTTCGCGGTGGCGGCGGGGACGGTGATGGCGGTGGTGGCGGTCATGAGGGGCTCCTGTGCGGTGATGGCCGAGGTGAGGCGGCCGGGATGGTCGTCGGGGAGGGGCGACGGCGGGTCCGGGAGCCCTGGGCGGCAACGCCCGGGAAAAGCAGAACGCCCCGGGCCTTGTCGGCCCGGGGCGCCTGGGAAGTCGCTTGTCAGTTGCTCAAGCAGCACGACCATGGCAGCCGGTGGGCCGGTTGCCATAGGTAAAGACGAAGGTCGTGAGCTCGCGCATGGCCCCAGTATGGACCCCTCCGCCCAGTGCGGGCCAAACCGGGCCCGGATGGTGAGACGAGGAGTGCCGTCGCCGCGCCGGTAGAATCGATAAATAGCCCCCCTCACTCGGGGGAACCCTCCTCCCGCCGGAAGGCCGCCGCAGTGTCCTCAGCGCCCACCGCTGGTGCGCCCGACGTCACCAACCCGGACGTAGTCCTCGTTGTCGACTTCGGCGCCCAGTACGCCCAGCTCATCGCCCGCCGCGTCCGTGAGGCGCGGGTCTACAGCGAGATCGTCCCGTCCACCATGCCGGTGGCCGAGATGCTGGCCAAGAACCCCAAGGCGATCATCCTCTCCGGTGGTCCGTCGTCGGTCTACGCGGAGGGCGCGCCGCGTCTCGACCGCGCGATCTTCGAGGCCGGTGTCCCCGTCTTCGGCATGTGCTACGGCTTCCAGCTGATGGCGACGACGCTCGGCGGCACGGTCGACAACACCGGCGCCCGCGAGTACGGCCGTACCCCGCTGCACGTCAGCAAGGCCGGCTCGACCCTCTTCGAGGGCACGCCCACCGAGCAGTCGGTGTGGATGTCGCACGGCGACGCCTGCTCCGCCGCCCCCGAGGGCTTCACCGTCACCGCGTCCACGGACGTCGTGCCGGTCGCCGCCTTCGAGAACGACGAGAAGAAGCTGTACGGCGTCCAGTACCACCCCGAGGTGCTGCACTCCACGCACGGCCAGCAGATCCTGGAGCACTTCCTCTACCGCGGCGCCGGCATCGAGCCCAGCTGGACCACCGGCAACGTGATCGAGGAGCAGGTCGCCGCGATCCGCGCCCAGGTCGGCACCAAGCGCGCCATCTGCGGTCTGTCCGGCGGCGTCGACTCCGCCGTGGCCGCCGCGCTCGTGCAGAAGGCCATCGGCTCGCAGCTCACCTGCGTCTACGTCGACCACGGCCTGATGCGCAAGAACGAGACCGAGCAGGTCGAGAAGGACTTCGTGGCCGCCACCGGCGTCCAGCTGAAGGTCGTCGACGCCCAGGAGCGCTTCCTCACCGCCCTCGCCGGCGTCTCCGACCCGGAGACCAAGCGCAAGATCATCGGCCGTGAGTTCATCCGCGTCTTCGAGCAGGCGCAGGCCGACATCATCGCCGAGGGCGCCGCCGACGGCGAAGAGGTCGCCTTCCTCGTCCAGGGCACCCTGTACCCGGACATCGTCGAGTCCGGCGGCGGCACCGGCACCGCCAACATCAAGTCCCACCACAACGTGGGCGGCCTCCCCGAGGACCTGGAGTTCGAGCTCGTCGAGCCGCTGCGCCAGCTCTTCAAGGACGAGGTCCGCATGGTCGGCCAGGAGCTCGGCCTGCCCGACGAGATCGTCCAGCGCCAGCCGTTCCCCGGCCCCGGCCTCGGCATCCGCATCGTCGGCGAGGTCACCAAGGAGCGCCTGGACCTGCTGCGCGAGGCCGACGCCATCGCCCGCGAGGAGCTGACGGCCGCCGGTCTCGACCGCGAGATCTGGCAGTGCCCGGTCGTGCTGCTCGCCGACGTCCGCTCCGTCGGCGTCCAGGGCGACGGCCGCACCTACGGCCACCCGATCGTGCTGCGTCCGGTGTCCTCCGAGGACGCCATGACCGCCGACTGGTCGCGCCTGCCGTACGACGTCCTCGGCCGCATCTCGACCCGCATCACCAACGAGGTCGCCGACGTCAACCGCGTCGTCCTCGACGTGACCAGCAAGCCGCCGGGCACCATCGAGTGGGAGTGACCTCCCCCGCACGCCGATGAAGCCGCCGCTCCCGTTCCCGGGGCCGGCGGCTTCGCCGTTTCCGGGCCCGGGCCGGTACGGGGCGGGACCCGGTCGCGTACGGGCACTGGAGAGTTGACCGGCCGGGCACTACCTTCCGGCCATGACCGAGACACCGGCGCCCGTTCCCGTCGAACGGCTCCACTTCGCCCTGCCGCCCGTCCACGCCTCGGCGGCCGAGGAACGCACCCACCGCCGACAGCGGCTCGCCGCCGCCCTCCGGGTCTTCGGCCGGTTCGGCTACGAGGAGGGGGTGTCCGGACACATCACCGCCCGCGATCCCGAACACGCCGACTGCTACTGGGTGAACCCCTTCGGCGTCCCCTTCGCCGACCTCACCGCGAGCGACCTGATCCTGGTGAACGGCGACGGCCAGGTCGTGCACGGCACCCACCACGTCAACCAGGCCGCCTTCACGCTGCACGCCGAGGTCCACCGCGCCCGGCCCGACGTCGTCGCCGTCGCGCACGCCCACTCCACGCACGGTCGGGCGCTCGCCGCCCTCGGCGAACTCCTCGACCCGCTCACCCAGGACGCCTGCGCCTTCTACCAGGACCACGCCCTGTACGACGCCTACACCGGCGTCACCGTCGACCCGGCGGAAGGCCGCCGGATAGCCGCCGCCCTCGGCACCCTGAAGGCGCTCGTCCTGCGCAACCACGGTCTGCTCACCGTCGGCTCCTCCGTCGACGCCGCGGCCTGGTGGTTCATCGCCCTCGAACGGTGCGCCGAGGTCCAGCTGGCCGCCCGTGCCGCCGGCCGGCCGGTGCTCATCGACCACCGCGA
This sequence comes from Streptomyces laurentii, assembly GCF_040635425.1. Taxonomy (NCBI): domain Bacteria; kingdom Bacillati; phylum Actinomycetota; class Actinomycetes; order Kitasatosporales; family Streptomycetaceae; genus Streptomyces; species Streptomyces laurentii. Next base: position 170,383 of record NZ_JBEYHT010000003.1, read on the forward strand.
CGCCGTCGCCACCCGCGAACAGATCGGCAGCGACCTGGTCGCCTGGATCAACTACCAACCGCTCTGGAGCCGGATCAGCCGCGCCGAACCCGACCTCCTCGGCTGAGAGCCGGCGGCCGGCCCGGCGGACCCTCGCCGAAACCCGCCCCGCCCGAGCGTGTTTTCGACCCCCGGCCCCGGGCCGGGGACAATCGTGTCCGGACGGGACCCGAACGCTCGGGTACGGGCCCAGCGGGATGGGCAGCGGGACGGGCACGGAGAGGCGGCCGGACATGGCAGGACCGACGGACGAAGCGGCGGGCGGAACGGCGGATCAGGGGTCCGGCGGTACGGGATCGGGGGCAGGCGCGGGTGCGGCGGCGCGGCCGGGCCCGGGCGGGGCCTCCGGCTCGGGCGACGGCCCGAAGACCCTCGCCTCCCGCTACGCCCTGGTCCCGCTGCGGATCTTCCTCGGCATCACCTTCGTCTACGCCGGTCTGGACAAGCTCACCGACTCGGCCTTCCTCTCCGCCACCGGACCCGAATCGATCGGCGAGGTCATGCGGGGCGTCCGCGACTCCTCGGCCCTGCCCGCCCTGGTCGACGTGGCCCTCCGCAGCCCCGTCGGCTTCGGCTACGCCCTCGCCCTCGGCGAACTCGCCGTCGGCCTCGGCACCCTCTTCGGGCTGTTCACCCGGGTGGCCGCGCTCGGCGGAGCGCTGATCTCGTTCTCCCTGTGGCTGACCGTCAGCTGGCAGGTGCACCCCTACTACCTGGGCAACGACCTCGCCTATCTCATGGCCTGGCTGCCGCTGCTGCTCGCCGGCGCCCCGGTGCTGTCGCTGGACGCCCTCCTGGCCGCCCGCCGGCGTATCCGATAGGCCGTCCAGGACGCGACCGACGCCAGAACCAAGGCCCCGCCGAGGACCGGCAGCGCCACGAACCAGGCGACCGACCAGGCACCGGCCGCGTCCCCCGCGAACAGCGCCGCGATGGCCAGGGCGGCCAGGCCCAGGATCAGCCGGCCGGGGCGGAACTCATGAAGCAGCACGGGTGACCTCCACCTGTCCGAGTCCGACCTCGAGGGTGAGCTCGAGGGTGCCGCCCGGGGTGACGCCCGGCGGCGGGGGGAGCGTCCGGGTCTCGTCGAGATCCGGGGCGATGTCGATGTCGTCCGCCGACGCCGCGGGCGGCGTCGGCGGTACGGGGGCCACCGGCGGCGGGATCTGCCCCGGGGACGGTGTCGCCGGGGCGGACGGCACCGCCGGCCGCACCGCGGTCGTGGTGTGCTGAGGCGGCAGCGCCAGGTCGCCGAGGCCCACCTGGGCCCGCAGCCTCACCGTCGCGTTCCGCGGCACGACCACCTCCAGCTTGCCCGCGCCGACCCGGGCCCGGGTGGTCACCGTCGTCTTCGCCGGGATGGCCAGCTGGGACAGGTCGAGCCGGCCGACTCCGGTGTCGAGCTTGTACCGCGGCTGTACCGCGGCGACCGCCGCCGGCCGCCAGGTCTCCCGCTCCCAGACCGTGGAGATCTCCTTCGGCAGCACCGAGGTCACCGTCAGCAGACCCGTCGTCAGCACCAGCAGACAGATCGTGCCGAACCCGGTCCGGCCCAGGAAGCTGCTGATCACCAGGCCCACGCCGATCACCGCGAGCGCCGCGGCCAGACCGATCTGCAGGCTCGTGCCCAGCGGATGCGTGTGCCAGGTCAGTCCCGTGCCCAGGCCGCCCGCGACCAGCGCGAGCAGGAACACCAGCCCGCCGATCGACGTCCAGCTGTCCTCCGCCGGCCGGGACGGGGCGGCGGGCCGCCCGGGCGTCGGCGGCTTCGGACCCCAGTGCCAGCCGGGCCGCGGCGTCTCGCCGGCGACCCTGCCGTCCTGGTCGACTCCCGCGTGCGGGCCCCACAGATAGCCGATGGCCACCTTGCCCGTCGATCCGTCCTTCACTATCGGGTCCCTCCACCAGGACATCGTGAAGTCGATCACCGGCGGAGCCTTGGTCTCCGGCGGTGCTTCGGCGACCGCGAGCGCCGCCGCGGGATCTATCCGGCCGCCCTCGTCGGCGACCGCGGCGACGGCCGTCCGCCGCTGGGACCACACCGCCGCGCCGCTCACCGCGAGCGAGAGGATCAGCGAGAACCCCAGCAGACCGCCGTTGTTCAGCGTCGACAGGAAGATCCCGCAGCCCACCAGCGCCATCAGCACCGCCGCCAGCGAGGAGCCCGAGACCCGGCCGGTCAGCAGCCTGCGCCCCTCGTTCTCCTCCTCGCCGTCGAGCGGTATCAGCAGCCACGCGAAGCCGTAGAAGATCAGCCCGGCGCCGCCGGTCACGGCCAGCACGCCCAGCGTGACGCGGAAGATCACCGGGTCCAGGCCGAAATGCCGGCCGAGACCGCCGCACACACCGGCCACGACTTTCTGCCCGCGCGAGCGCCGCAGCGGCGGGGCGGGCGGGGTCTCCGCCGGCGGCGGGGCCTCGTGGTGCGAAGGCATCGAACTCGTCATGCGTCCATGGTGACGGTCCGTACCCCCGAAGCGGCACCGGGACCGACCCTGGCCGAACCCTGATCTTCCCGGGGGCCCGCACCCTGAGACGGTTCCAGGGTCGATATCCGGGCCGACCCTGATGTCCGCGGACGGCCGAACGTGTGACGATCGGTGCATGTCCGCAACCGCCCGTGCCCTCGACGCCGACGAACCGCCCGTACGCAAGCTCTACCGGAGCGCCGACGGCCGGATGCTCGGCGGTGTCGCCCGCGGGCTCGCCGGACACATCGGTCTGCCCGTCGCCTGGGTCCGCGCGTTCTTCGTGGCGCTCAGCTTCACCCACGGCCTCGGCGCGCTGCTGTACGCGGTGTTCTGGATCGTCGTCCCCCTCGGTGTCGGCGGCCGCGCCACGCCCCGCGCCGTCTTCGAGACCACACCCGAGGGCCGCAGACGGCTGCGCAAGCCCGACCGGGGCCAGGTGCTCGCCCTCATAGTGCTGGGGATCGGCGTCTTCACCCTGGTCAGCAGCTTCGACGTCAACAAGGAAGCCGGCCGCTACATCTGGCCGACCGTCCTCATCGGCCTCGGCGTCGTCCTCGTCTGGCGGCAGGCGGACAACGCCCGCCGCGCCAGCTGGACCGACCCCGACCGGCGGCGCCGGGCCTTCCAGCTCGCCCGCGGCCTCGTCGGCGTCGCCTTGGTCGGCACCGGGCTCACCGTCTTCGTCGTCCTGCGCGGCTCGGTCGCCCAGCTCGGCACGGCGGTCACCGCCGGCGTCGCGGTGCTCACCGGGATCATCCTGCTCGCCGGCCCCTGGCTGGTCCGGATGTCGCAGGATCTCAGCGAGGAGCGCACCCTGCGCATCCGCGCCCAGGAGCGCGCGGAGGTCGCCGCGCACGTCCACGACTCCGTCCTGCACACCCTGACCCTGATCCAGCGCAACGCCGACGACGCGGGCGAGGTCCGCCGGCTCGCCCGCGCCCAGGAGCGCGAGCTGCGGAACTGGCTGTACCGGCCGGAGGGCACGGGCAAGGAGCAGGACGAGGAGCCGAGCACGCTCGCCGAGGCGGTCAAGCGGTCCGCCGCCGAGGTCGAGGACAAGCACGGCGTCCCGCTGGAGGTCGTGGTCGTGGGCGACTGCCCGCTCGACGAGAAACTGGCCGCGCAGATGCAGGCCGCGCGCGAGGCGATGGTCAACGCCGCCAAGTACGGTGGCGAGGGCGGGCCGGTGCAGGTCTACGCGGAGGTGGAGGGCCGGACGGTCTTCGTCTCCGTCAAGGACCGGGGACCCGGCTTCGACCTGGACGAGGTGCCGGGCGACCGGATGGGCGTACGAGAATCGATCATCGGCCGGATGCAGCGCAACGGCGGATCGGCGCGGTTGAGATCCGTGCCGGGCGGGGGCACCGAAGTGGAGCTGGAGATGGAGAGGGCGGACGGATGACCGACGAGACGACCGGAACCGAGAACGGAGCCGGGACCGAGGGGACGGCCGGGCAGGGCGAGGGGCGCCGCGTGCGGGTCGTGCTCGTCGACGACCACCGCATGTTCCGCGCGGGAGTGCAGGCCGAGATCGGCGGGACCGAGTCCACGGGCGTCGAGGTGGTCGGCGAGGCCGCCGACGTCGACCAGGCGGTCACGGTGATCACCACCACCCGGCCCGAGGTCGTCCTGCTCGACGTGCACCTGCCCGGCGGCGGTGGCGTCGAGGTGCTGCGCCGTTGCGCGAGCCTGATGACGGCGGCCGAGGACCAGGTGCGCTTTCTGGCGCTGTCGGTCTCCGACGCCGCCGAGGACGTGATCGGCGTGATCCGCGGAGGCGCCCGCGGTTACGTCACCAAGACGATCACCGGCACCGACCTGATCGCCTCGATCTTCCGGGTCCAGGAGGGCGACGCCGTCTTCTCCCCGCGCCTGGCCGGCTTCGTCCTCGACGCCTTCGCCTCGACGGACGCGCCGCCCGTGGACGAGGACCTGGACCGGCTCACCCAGCGCGAGCGCGAGGTGCTGCGGCTGATCGCCCGGGGATACGCGTACAAGGAGATCGCCAAGCAGCTCTTCATCTCGGTGAAGACGGTCGAGTCCCATGTCTCGGCGGTGCTGCGCAAGCTCCAGCTCTCCAACCGCCACGAGCTGACCCGCTGGGCGACCGCCCGCCGCCTCGTCTAGAAGGAAGCGGGCGGGCGGCGGGAGTCGGACAGGGCCGTCGGCCGGGAGTCAGTGGAGTCGGGCGTCAGCCGATTCGGGTGGCGCCCGCGAAGGGCATCTGGTCGATCGGGGCGACGCGGATCGGGGCGCCCGGGCGCGGGGCGTGGATCATCCTGCCGTCGCCGATGTAGAGGCCGACGTGGCTGACGCCGGAGTAGAAGAAGACCAGGTCGCCCGGGGCCAGCTCGGAGCGGGAGACCCGGCGGCCGGCGTTGATCTGGGTGTACGTGGTGCGCGGCAGCGTGACGCCGGCCGCGCGCCAGGCGGCCTGGGTGAGGCCGGAGCAGTCGTACGAGCTGGGGCCGGTCGCGCCCCACACGTACGGCTTGCCGATCTGCGCGCGGGCGAAGGAGATCGCCTCGGCGGCCCGGCCGGTCCCCGCCGTGACCGGCCCGTCGAGTCCCAGGTCCTGGCCGGCCCGGCCCGCCGCGCCCGCGACGCCGTCCGCTCCACCCGTACCCGAGCCGGCACCCGCGTCGTGTCCGCCGGTGGCGACGGCGGCCTCGTAGCGGGCGCGGTCCTCCGCGCTGAGCTGGGCGAGCAGTTCACGGGCCGCGTTCAGCTTGCCCCGCACGGCCGACTTCTGGTGGCGCAGGTCGGCCTCGCGCGCCTGGAGGTCGCGCAGCTGGTCCCCGGCCTGGGCGCGCAGCCGGTGGACGGCGCCGAGCTCGCGGCGTACCGCGGTGATGGTCGCGGCCTGCCGGTTCCCGACCTTCTCGGCGAGGGAGGCCCGCTCCAGGTAGTCGTCGGGGTCGGAGGTGAAGGCCAGCTGGAGGGTGGGGTCGAGGGCGCCTGCCCGGTACTGGGCGGTGGCGATGGCCCCGAGGGCGTCGCGGGAGCGGTTCAGCCGCTCGGTCCTGCGGGCGGCCTCGTCGCGCAGCCGGTCGAGCGCGGCCCGCGCCCGGCCGACCTGCTCCTTCGCCCCGTTGTACTTCTCCGTCGCGACCTCGGCCTCCTCGTACAGCCGGTCGACCTGAGCCCTGACCTGCGCGGGGGCGGGGCGGGGTGCGGCGTGCCCGGTTCCCTGGAAGACGGTCGCGGTGGCCGCCGAGGCGAGGGCCAGCGTGGCGGCGGTGCGGGCGGCCTGGCCGCCGAAGGGAAAGTACTTGGGCTTGCGGTGCGCGGCCACGAGGGCGGGTCACTTCCTCATTCCCTGTGCGGAACGGTGCCCACCGGGGCCGGCGGCGGCCGCACAGGGGAACGGGCCGCCGCCGGTTTTCTCGGCGGGGGTGACCGGCAGTCGCCGGAGTGCGGCGGTGGTGGGGAGCCGGTCACCTGGGGCAGGACGCTAGACCCGGCCCCGGCCCGCAGGCGGAGGGTGACCGCTATTGGCTACAGGTGTCGTGGCGTGACCGTTCTCTTTCGCCCCGGCGAGAGGCAGCGGCGTATCCGTGACCGTCTGACGTGTACGCACCGGTGTGACCGTCGGTCCGTCTGTCCGTCCTACCGGTACGCCCCGGCGGGTAGGACGACCCGGACCGACCCGCCCCGAAGCCGTACAGGGCGCCCGGTTAGGCTCCGGGCCATGGACGTACTCATCAATGTTCTCGTCGCCCTGCACGTCATCGGAATCGGCGCCCTGCTCGGCGGATTCGTCACCCAGATGAAGGCGATGGGCGCCGGTACGGCCCGCTTCTCCCCGGCGATGCTGCACGGCGCGCTGACGATGCTGGTCACCGGCGTCGCGCTCGTCGGCGTGCACCAGGCCGAGGGCCACACCGTGAACAACATCAAGATCGGCATCAAGCTCGCGGTCCTGATCGTCATCCTCGGGCTGGTCTACGTCAAGCGGGACGAGGAGCGGATCGACAAGGCCCTCTTCGGCGCCGTCGGCGGTCTGACCATGGCGAACATCTTCATCGCCACCCTCTGGACCTGATCCCGCACACGGCCACGCCCGGGCGGGCCGGCCCGGCCCCGCGTCGGGTCAGGCCGGGCCCGGGCGGGTCAGGCCGGGCGGACCGAGCCGTAGATCGGCATGTAGTAGATGGACTCCTCGCGGACGTACGCGCCCGGCTTCGGGGCGTGGATCATCTTGCCGCCGCCGATGTAGATGCCGACGTGGCTGATGTCGTCGTAGAAGAAGACCAGGTCGCCGGGCTGGAGGTCGGCGGTCGCGACGCGGGTGCCGACCTTCACCTGGTCCCAGGTCGTCCGGGGCAGGGTGACGCCGGCCGCGCGCCAGGCGGCCTGGGTGAGGCCGGAGCAGTCGTACGAGCTGGGGCCGGTCGCGCCCCACACGTACGGCTTGCCGATCTGCG